>JBBRID010000012.1:0-20787 GCA_038221635.1 Burkholderiales bacterium | reverse complement strand
GCCGGATATCGATGTCGGCGAGGCCGCCCCACGCAGGCGCATGGAACTAATGTCACGCATGGGACAACGGTATATCGTGACCTGCCTCGGACGACCGCGGCTGACGCTCGCGCCAGAGGCGATGCGCTGCGCCGGCATCGTCGCGGTGGAGGTCAATGCGACGCTCGCCTCCTTCGAGCGCCAGCTGGGCGCGTTGCGCGAGTGGCGCCAAGCCACGGGGATCGAGGTTTTTCTGTCCAAGATCCACACCTTCGACGATTCACATTTCGACGGCAAGCACTTCAGCCACTTCGTCAAGGCCGGCCTCACGCTGGCGGAACTCGACGCGAGCGTCGAGATGGTTCGCGCAGCCATGGCGTCCGGAGCGGTGGACGGTGTGACGGTTCGGGTCGAACCAGAGGAAAATCTGCCGCAGGCTGCGCTTTGCATCGATCGGTTCGTGCAGGCGACCGGTGCACAGGTGCTGGCGTCGCTGAAGACCAGCGGCCCCAATCTTGCAACCGAGCGCGCGGACGATCCCGGCCTGGTATTGCGAGCGGCGCAAGCCATGCTGCTGTCGCGTGTCACGCCCCGAGTACGGTGGATCTTCGACACCTTCATGGATGTAGACCGAGGCTACTTTCCACGCCACGGATTCATCGACCGCCGCTTCGATCCGCGCCCGGCGGCGCTTGCCTTCACCACACTGACGGCGCTGCTGTCCAGCGACGAGGTGCAGGTGCGGCCCGGACCGACGGCACGGTCGATGTGTGTGGACACGGGAAGTGCCAGCTACGAATTGCTGGCATGCACCGAAACGGAAGTCCCGGCGCTGCTTGCCGGACACGCCTGCGATTGGGTCCACGACCTGGTACGCGGAGAACGACTGACGCCGTCGGCCCATGCCACGGCCGCGGCCGGGCGTGGTACAGCTGCTGACAGCCTGCAGGTACTGCTTCTTCAAACGAATCGACAAGAGCCTCGATGAGGGAGACCGCGTGACATCAAGCCAGTTCCGAGGTGCCGAAGCCCTGGTCCGGGTGTTGAAGACCGCCGGTGTCAAGCAGCTCTTCACCTTGTCGGGCAACCACGTGATGCCTATATTCGACGCGGCTTTCGATGCCGGCATCCGCCTCATCCACACCCGTCACGAGGCCGCCGCCGTCCACATGGCCGACGCCTGGGCCCGCTTGACTGGAGAACCGGGGATCGCACTGGTGACGGGCGGCCCCGGCCATGCCAACGCTCTCTCGGCGCTGTACACCGCGCAGATGGCAGAGTCGCCGGTCGTGTTGCTGTCCGGCCAGGCTCCGTTGAATCAGGCGGGTATGGGGGCTTTCCAGGAAATGCGACAGGCTGAACTCGCGGCGCCACTGACCAAGGCATCGTGGACCAGCAGCAATGTCGATGCCATCGCTGGCGATGTCGCCCGAGCCATGCGCATGGCAAGCTCGGGTCGACCAGGCCCGGTCCATCTGAGCTTGCCGGCCGACTTGCTGGTGGCGACAGCGTCGCGGCATGACGATGCTGCGGCGAGTCTGTATCAACCGACGCCGATGTCACTCTCGGCAACCGCTGCGGCTTCGATGCTGCAACAGTTGTCGAAGGCCAAGCGGCCGTTGATTTTGGCCGGACCGACCAACATGGACCGCAACGGCCGTCAGCGCATGGCGGCCCTCGAAGATGCATCCGCGATCCCGGTCATCGGTATGGAAAGCCCGCGTGGCATCCAGGATCCTTCGCTCGGCGCATTTGCCAGCATGCTGGCGCAATGTGATGGCCTGCTTCTGCTTGGAAAACGCCTTGATTTCACGCTGCAATTCGGCAAGGCGCCCGCGTTGCGCGCAGACTGCAACTTCTTGCAGATCGACGCCGAAGCCCCTGAATTTGATCGGACCCGCCGCGCCGTAGGCTCGCGCTTGCTGTGCACCGAACTGGCAGACGCCGCGTCGGCCATCGACGCACTGACCATTGCTGCGAGCGGCAAGGCCCGCACCGGCGAATGGCGAGCGGAAGTGCGTGATGCGGTCAGCCGTCGACCCGCGGCCTGGTCGACTGCGTCAGCGTCGGCGCCGGGTCACCTGCATCCGGCGCAGGCCCTGCTGCCACTGCAAACCATTCTCGATGCCGACCCCGACGCAGTTTTCGTCTGCGACGGTGGCGAATTCGGCCAATGGGCACAGGCCTGCCTGAACGCGCCGAATCGCGTCATCAATGGCGTGGCCGGTGCCATCGGCTCCGCACTGCCGTTTGCGATGGCCGCCCGGCTTGCCAAGCCCGGCGCCACAGTCATCGCGGTGCTGGGCGATGGCACCTTCGGCTTCCACGCCGCCGAGATCGATACGGCGGTGCGCCACCAGCTGCCGTTCGTAGCGGTCGTCGGCAACGATGCCCGTTGGAATGCGGAATACCAGATCCAGTTGCGCGACTTCGGCGCCGAGCGCCTGATCGGTTGTGAGCTGTTGCCGACCCGCTACGACAAAGTCACTGCCGCATTCGGCGGCCATGGCGAGTTGGTGGTCGACCCCGGTGAGATGCCGGCCGCCACCCATCGAGCGATGCGCAGCGGCTTGCCCGCATGCATCAACGTGATGATCGAAGGCCTCGAAGCGCCGAAGGTCTAAGGATTGAGTCGGAGCTTTCACGCCAGCTTGTAGATCGTCGGGAGCCAGGCTCGTCGTTCTCCCCTCTGTCAATTTGATGTCGGCCACAACCGAGCAAAGTCAAACGAGAGCTGGCGGTGGTGTCGAATCGACAGCAGATACACCGTGGTCCGGGCGTCCATGGCAGCGTAAAGCATCAAGTAATCGCCGTGAAGGTACTCGCGCAGAGAATTTGCAGCGCCAGCCGGAAGCGCCGCGAGCTGAGTCAATGCCTCGGCCGATTGCGGCGCGTTGTCAAGGTAGCGTCGGCCGATGCGGGGGAAGCGTGCCAGGTTTGGGAAGACAGTCGCACGCAACTCCGACAGCAGGTCGTCGAAGGCGAAAGCGGCGCCCGCTTCCACCAAGAACGTCCCAACGGCGTCCAGGCGCTCCAGATAACTCCTGGTCAGCTCGACCCGATACAACGGGTCAGCCACGCTTTTTGGTCGCGACCTTGCGTGGCTTCGCCAGGCTGGATGCCGTGGCCGTGGCCGCGGCCGTGCGGCGCTGCTGTAGCTGCCCTATCGCCCCGTCTGCCTCAAAGGTGCGGCCGGCCGCGATGTCGGCCAGGCCCCGCTTGGCATCGTCTATCAGCAGCAGGTGAATGCGCTCGCGCTCCAGGCGATGGTAGTAGTCCAGCCGGTCAGCGTCGATCAGCGCAACATAGCTCTGCCCGTTCTTGGTGATGATCTTCTCGGCCCCCGCCTTGGCCTGGTCGGCCAGCTCGGAGAGATTGGCTCGTGCCTGGGTGAAGGGCACCACATCACTGGATGAAATGGCCACAGCGGCTCCCGAAAAACGGATGACAGAATTCTGTGCAGTCTAAGCCATCCGGTATCAGCGTTGGCGCACCTGCACCGCTTTCCTGACGGTCTCGCAGCAGCGGACGAACTCTTCGGTGCCGCGTCCGAGTCGCTTGTCGCGATGCAGCACCATCGCTAGGCTGCGCACCGCGGGTGGCAGACGGGTGCGCAATTCGACCAGCGTGCCGCGCTCGAGCTCTTGAGCAACGGCGTGGCGTGACAGGCAAGCCAGCGCGGCACCGGCTGCGACCAGGCGCTTGATGGCCTCCGGGCTGCCGAGTTCGAACTCGACCTTCAGCACGCCGAGGTGATCGATCAGCCAGCGGTCGGCTGCTTCGCGCGTGCCCGAGCCATGCTCGCGCAGTGCCCATGGCGCATCGCGCAATTGCTTGAAGCCGACGATGCCATCGATGCTGGCCAACGGATGAGCAGCTCCCGCGACGATGATCAACTGATCGTTGAGCCAGGGTTTGACGATCAGATCGGGATGCGTCTGCGGCTCTTCGATGAATCCGATGTCGGCATCGAACGCAACGACTGCGGCAATCACTTCGCTGGTATTGCCGATGATCAGCTGGACCGGGCTGCCGGGATGAGACAGCTTCCAGTTCGCCACCCGTTCCGGCAACAACACTTCGCCGATCGTCAGGCTTGCCGCCACACGCAGCGGCGTGACATGTTCATGCGAAAACAACTGCTGCAGATCGGCCGATTGATCCAGTATCGAGCTTGCCTTCGGCAGCAGGGCGCGTCCATTTTCGTTGAGTACCAGCCGGCGCCCGACTCGGTCGAACAGCTCGACGCCGAGCGTGGCCTCGAGATCGGCCAGCGCGCTGCTCGCCGCCGACTGCGAACGGGCGATGCGGTCGGCCGCTGCCCGGGTGGACCCGGCGCGCGCGGTGGCAACGAAGACTTCGAGCTGCCGAAGGCTCAGCCGCAGCCTTGAATTTTGATCTGATTTATCGATCACGTTGACCGGTATTGTCCGCTTTTTCAAATGAGCCACAAACACTAAGATCGATAAAAATTCGAGGAGACAGCCGGTGTTCAGAATGCTTTCCAGCGAACCGCTGCACGATCCGCTCGCGTCGCCGGCAACACCGGCCGCGACCGAGGTCAAATGCACCACCTGCTACATGTGCGCCTGCCGCTGCGGAATCCGGGTGCACCTTCGCGAGGGCGAGAACGGCCCCGAGGTGCGCTACATCGACGGCAATCCCGATCATCCGCTGAACAAGGGTGTGATCTGCGCCAAGGGCTCGGCGGGCATCATGAAGCAGGTCTCGCCGGCCCGCTTGACGCAGCCGTTGCTGCGCAAGCCCGGCTCCGAACGAGGCGCCGGCGAGTTCGAACCGATTTCGTGGGAACGCACCTTCGAGATCCTCACGGAACGGCTGTCGAAGATCCGCTCGACCGACCCGAAGAAATTTGCACTGTTCACAGGCCGCGATCAGATGCAGGCGCTGACCGGCCTGTTCGCACGCCAGTTCGGCACGCCCAACTACGCGGCACACGGCGGCTTCTGCTCGGTCAACATGGCCGCCGGCATGATCTACACGATCGGGGGCAGCTTCTGGGAGTTCGGCGGGCCCGACCTGGATCACGCCAAGCTCTTTGTGATGATCGGTACCGCGGAAGATCACCACAGCAATCCGATGAAGATTGCGATCAGCAAGTTCAAACGCGCCGGCGGCCGCTTCATCTCGATCAACCCGGTGCGCACCGGTTATTCGGCGATCGCCGACGAGTGGATCCCGATCAAGCCGGGTACCGATGGCGCCTTGTTCATGGCGCTGCTGCATGAGCTGATTGCCGGTGACCTGATCGACCATGCGTTCCTGAAGCGATTCACCAACGCACCACAACTGGTGGTGCTCGACGACTGCCATCGCCAGGGCATGTTTGCCTTCGATCCCGACCCGGCGAAGGGGCCGCCTGGAGACGGCCGCGAGCCACACAACAAGCTGGTCTGGGACAAGCCCAGCGGCAAGGTCTTGAACGCCTATCCGGAAGGCATTGCCGATGGCTGCGATCCGGCGCTCGAAGGGCTCTACCAGCTTGCAGACGGAACGAATGTGACGCCGGCATTCCAGCTGCTGCGCGAGCGGGTGGCTGATTGCACCCCCGAGTGGGCCGCAGCCATCACCGGCATATCGGCTGAGCGCATCCGCAAGCTGGCACGCGAAATGGGCGAGACCGCGCTGCACAAGGCTTTCGAACTACCGATCCCGTGGACCGACGCCTGGGGCAAGCAACATCCGAGCACGCAGGCGCGACCGGTGGCATTCCATGCGATGCGAGGATTGGCCGCGCATTCCAACGGCTTCCAGACGGTGCGCGCGTTGTCGATCCTGATGAGCGTGCTCGGCACCATCGACGCGCCCGGCGGATTTCGCCACAAGGCGCCCTACCCGCGCCACATCGTCCCGAACTACCGTGCGTTCAATTCGCCCGAGATGATCAAGCCGAATACGCCGCTGAACGCCGCGCCGCTGGGCTTTCCAGCCAACCCGGACGAACTCGCGATCAATCCCGACGGCTCGCCGATTCGCATCGATCACGCGTACTCGTGGGAGCATCCGCTGTCGGCCCACGGGATGATGCACAACGTCATCACCAATGCCGTCAAGGGCGATCCCTACCGCATCGACACGCTGCTGATCTTCATGGCCAACATGGCGTGGAACAGTTCGATGAATACGATGGCGGTGCGCGAGATGCTGAATCGCAAGGACGATCAGGGCGAATACATGATTCCGTTCCTGGTTGTCTGCGACGCCTTCCAGAGCGAGACGGTTGCATTTGCCGACCTGGTATTGCCCGACACGACCTATCTCGAGCGCCACGACGTGATGGGCATGCTGGATCGACCGATCTCGGAATTCGACGGCCCGGTCGATTCGGTGCGCATCCCTGTGCTGCCGCCGACCGGCCAATGCAAGCCGTTCCAGGAGGTATTGATCGAACTCGCATCGCGGCTGAAATTTCCGGCCTTCACGACGCGCGAAGGCGACCGGAAGTTCAGCGGCTATACCGATTTCATTGTCAATTTTCAGCCGGCACCGGGCATCGGATTTCTGATGGGCTGGCGCGGTAAGGAAGGCGACCAACACCTGCGCGGTGAACCCAATCCGAAGCAGTGGGAAGCCTACGAGAAAAACAACTGCTTCTTCCAGTACCACATGCCCGAGACCATGCACTACATGCGCAACTGGAATCGCGAGTACCTGGATTTCGCGAAGGACAAGGGCTGGCGGCAGAAGAACGATGTCGTGCAACTGGCGATCTACGCCGACCCGCTGCAGACCTTCCGCCTGGCCGCGCAGGGCAAGACCGATGGCCGCCAGCCGCCCGACCAATTGCGCGAACGCATCGACAAATATTTCGACCCGCTGCCCTTCTGGTACGCGCCATTGGAGGAAGCCGCCACTGACCTGGCTGCCTACCCGCTGAACGCGATCACGCAACGGCCGATGGCGATGTACCACTCATGGGATTCGCAGAACGCCTGGCTGCGCCAGCTGCACAGCCACAACTACCTGCACGTCAATTCGGCGACCGCCGCAGCCGCCGGCATTGCCGACGGCGGCTGGTGCTGGGTCGAAAGCCAGTGGGGCAAGGTGCGCTGCATGATCCGCACCAGCGAGGCCGTCGAGCCCGGTACGGTGTGGACCTGGAATGCGATTGGCAAGGCCGATGGCGCCTGGCAACTTGCGCCGGGTTCCGACGAGGCGCGGAAGGGTTTTTTGCTGAACCACCTGATCACCGAAGAGCTGCCATTCAACGGCGCACGCGGTGACACGACGATCAGCAATTCGGATCCGATCACCGGCCAGGCCGGTTGGTATGACGTGCGGGTTCGCATCCGGCCAGCCGACCCCGAAGAAGCGCAGGAAAGCTATCCGCAGATCAGCGCAACCCCGAGCGTTCCTGGCGTCGTTGGCAAGGCCGTCAAGGTTTTGACTTACTTTGCCGGACGGAGGAAATCGTCATGATTCGCTGGCTGCAGGATTTACTCAAGAGCAACGTCGTGGCGAGCTCACCGGCGCCCTCGCCCGCCGTCGCTCCCGTCGCCCCGCAACGCGTTCGCGCCGCGCCGGGCGAGACACTGGCCAAACAGCTCGCGCTGGTGATCGACCTCAACGTCTGCGTCGGCTGCCATGCCTGCGTGACCTCGTGCAAACAGTGGAACACCTCGGGTTCGGCCGGTGCGCTGGCCGACGAAAACCCGTACGGCGCCGATCCGACCGGAACATTCTTCAACCGGGTGCAGACCTACGAGGCCGGTATCTTTCCAGGCACCGACACCATTCACTTCCCGAAAAGCTGCCTGCACTGCGAGGATCCGCCGTGCGTGCCGGTATGTCCCACCGGGGCCAGCTACAAGCGCAAGGAAGACGGCATCGTGCTGGTCGACTACGACAAGTGCATCGGCTGCAAATACTGCGCCTGGGCCTGCCCCTACGGCGCCCGTGAACTCGACGAAGAACGCCAGGTGATGACCAAGTGCACCTTGTGCGTGGACCGTGTCTACGACGAGCACCTGCCGCCGGAAGACCGCAAGCCCGCCTGTGTCAAGGCCTGCCCGACCGGCGCGCGCCTGTTCGGTGATGTGAAGGATCCGGACTCCGAGGTTTCACGGGCGATTCGCGAGCGCGGTGGTTACGAGCTGATGCCCGAATGGGAAACCAAGCCGGCCAACCGCTACTTGCCGCGACGCGTTACCGAATCGGCGAAATCCACGGGAACCACGACGTTCACCGAGGAGCGGCCATGAATCCGGCCTTCTCGGTCGTGCTGTTCACGACGATTGCCGGCGCAGCGCAGGGTTTGATCGTCACGTTGGCGCTGGCCGTGCTGGCCGGAACCGGCATGTCAAACAGTTTTCTATCCGGCTGCTTGCTGCTGGCCGTGGTGATGTTGCTGGCCGGGTTGGCGGCCTCGTTCGCCCACCTCGGACGTCCCGAACGCGCCTGGCGTGCCGCATTGATGTGGCGCACCTCGTGGCTGTCTCGCGAGGTGATCGCACTGCCGGTGTTCATCGGAATTACAGCACTGTGGTGGTTGGTCCTGAGGTCGGGCATGCAGATAATCTGGCTGCCGATTGCCGCGATCGTATTGGCCTTCGTGTTGTGGTACTGCACCGCGATGATCTACAGCTGCCTGCGCTTCATCGAAGAATGGGCGCAGCCGTTGACTCTGGTCAATTTCACGTTGATCGGCCTGTCGTCCGGGTTGATTCTGGCGAGCGCGCTGGCCGCCGGCGCCGGTGAAACCGCACTGCTGCACGTGACAGGGCCGGCCGCGGCGCTGATCACGCTGTTGGCATGGGTGACCCGCGTTTTGAGCCTGCGCCACAACACCAAACTCAAGCACAAATCGAGCTTGCACACCGCCACCGGGATTCGGTCGCCCAAGTTGGTCCAACGATCGATGGGCATGTCGGCCGGCTCGTTCAATACCCGCGAGTTCTTTCACGGCAGATCGCAGGCCATGCTGAAACAAATCAAACTGATCTTCATCGCGACCTGCTTCGTATTGCCGACGCTGTTTGCGATCTGGGGTCTCGCCGGCGGCGGCACGATCGCCTGGATGCTCGCGCTGCTGGTGCAAGCACCCGGCCTGCTCGCCGAGCGCTGGTTCTTCTTCGCGCAGGCTCGGCATCCGCAGAACCTGTACTACCAGGTTGTTTCCTGAGCTCGGCTGCGTCTGGCTCCGACCTCCCGCGGTGGGCGACAGCAAAGGGTCAACCCGCATTGACCTGAATTCAAAAATTGATAACATTCTAAGATATGGAAACATATTCCACAATTTAGAATGGATAAGACGCTGGTCAAAGGTGTTCAGTTGCTCGAGCATCTGCTGCAGGTCGGCAAGCCCTGTGGCGTCACCGAGCTGGCGCGGCAGACCTCGCTGAACCCCAGCAACGTGCACCGCACCTTGCAGACCTGGGCCCAGCTCGGCTATGTTGCTCAAGACGCTGACAGCGGCGGCTATTACTGCACGCTGCGACTGTTTGAACTGGGCTGCCGCGCAGCCGATGGCTTCGACGTCCGCCGCGTGGCGCGGGAACACCTCGCGAAACTCGCCCATCGCTCGCAGGAAACCATCCACCTGTCGGTGCTGCAAGGCGCAGAAATCGTCTACCTTGAAAAGATCGACAGTCTTCAGCCGGTGCGCGCCTACTCCGAAATCGGCGGCCGGGCCCCGGCCCATTGCGTCGCAACCGGCAAGGTCCTGCTTGCACACGCCGGCTCGGCCGTGCTGGCCGCGCTGCCTGTGCCACTGCCCCGGCTCACGCCAAAAACCGTGTGCGATCTGGCCGCGCTGCGTGCCCAGTTCGTGCAGATCCATCGCCTCGGCTATGCGGTCAATCGCGAAGAGTGGCGCCTCGGCGTTAGCGGCCTGGGCGCACCGATCTTCGATCAGCATGGCCAGGTGATCGCCGCTGCCGGTTTAAGTGCACCGTCTGCACGCATGGATGCAGCACGCATCCATGAGTTGGGCATCCAGTTGGCGGCCACTGCTGCAGCCATTACGCAATCCCTAGGCGGCAGGGTCCCGGCCGCCATCACCAGAAAGAAGGAGACTGCATGACTTCCAGCAATCCAATCTGCCGCAGCCTGCTGAGCACAGCAATTTCCGGCATCCTGATCGCAAGCGCATCGACCATGGCCGTGGCGCAGGAGAAATACCCGAGTCGCCCGGTCGAGGTGGTCGTCACATTCGGCCCGGGTGGTGGTGCCGACGCGATGGGTCGCAAGATGTCTCAGCTGCTCGAGAAACAACTCGGTGCACCCTTCCCGGTATCGAACGTCGCGGGCGCCTCGGGCAACGCCGGTCTGACCAAGGTCGTCACCTCTGCGCCCGACGGCTATACCGTGGGTACCTTGATCGCACTGACCGTTTCGGCCTGGGCCTCCGGTCTGGGCACGACGAAGCCCGAGGACTTTGCCATCGTCGCTGTGACGCAGGATTCGCCGTCGATGATGTTCGTCCCGACCGACAGTCCGTTCAAGACCTACAAGGACATGCTCGATTTCGCAAAGGCCAACCCCGGCAAGCTGAAGATTGCGACCTCCGGCTACGGTACTCAGGACGACATCACGATCAAATATTTCGGCTCCAAGGGCTACAAGATGACGAACGTGCCCTTCGCCAAACCCGCCGAACGCTACGCCTCTCCGATCGGCCGCCACACCGACGCCATCTACGAAGAGCCGGGTGATGTAGCGCCGTTCCTCGCCGGTGGCCAGCTGCGTCCGCTGGTGGTGTTCGACGATGACCGCCATCCGGCGTTCAAGGACACGCCGACTTCGAAGGAACTGGGCTTCGAGATCGGTGACCTGCCGAACTTCCGCACGCTGGCCGTCAGCGCCAAGACATCGCCGGACAAGATCAAGATCCTGGCCGACGCGGTCAACACGGTGCTTGACGGCGCCGAGTGGAAGAAATTCTGTGCCGAGAACTACACCTGCGCATCGCGCAAATACACACCGGCCGAGGCGCAGGTCTACGTCAAGGCGTTCCAGGACAAGGTGAAAGGCTACCTGGCCACCTTTAAATGAGTCCGGGTGCAAGCGCCTGGCGGCCGGTCGCAACGCCGCTACTGTTCGCCGCCGTTGCGGCGGTGCTGACTCGCTTCATCACCGACCGTCCCGAAGAGGCTGCGGCGATGGCGCGTGGCATCGCCGGCCCCACCACCTGGCCGACCTTGATGTTGTATGGCGTGGTGGTGTTTGCGCTGGCATGGGCGGTCCAGCGCGCGGCGATCGCGATGCGTCGACAGGAAGGCGCACCTTCCGCCGCATCACCTGTCGTTGCGCGCGGTGCGCGTGTATGGTTCGGCATCCTGCTGGTGCTGGCCTACGGTTTCAGTCTGCCGATCCTCGGCTTTGCGCTTGCCACCGTGACCTACATCGTGTTGTGGTTGCTACTTGGCGGGATCCGATCGCCGTTGCAGGTCTCGTTGATCAGCGTTCTGGGCACCACGGTGTTCCTATATTTCTTCAT
The DNA here is from genome assembly GCA_038221635.1 of Burkholderiales bacterium. Classification (GTDB taxonomy): domain Bacteria; phylum Pseudomonadota; class Gammaproteobacteria; order Burkholderiales; family Burkholderiaceae_C; genus Ideonella_A. The sequence goes on along the minus strand of JBBRID010000012.1, from coordinate 9,350 downwards.
CAAGCTGGCATTGATGCCACTCGATCGGGGAGTCGGGGCGATCGGCGAATTCAGCATTGCGCTGTACCGCGTACTCGGCATCTATTGAGGCAGCCATGGACGTCTTCGTCAACCTGTTCCATGGTCTGCTGACGGCGCTGCAGCCGTTCAACTTTCTGATCATGCTGACCGGCCTGGCGGTCGGTGTGATCGCCGGCGCCCTGCCCGGCATCTCGTTCGTCAATGCAATGGCAATGGCGCTGCCATTCACCTACCTGATGACGCCGTTGTCGGCCATGGTGTTCCTCGGCGGCATCTATGCCGGTGGCGTTTTCGGCGGCTCGATTTCGGCGATCCTGATCAACATCCCCGGAACACCGGCATCGCTGCCAAGTTGCTGGGATGGTTACCCGATGACCAAGCGTGGGGAGGCGGCACGCGCCCTGACGCTGGCGATCGCAGCGTCGGCCACTGGTGGCTTGGCCAGTGCCCTGCTGCTGACCTTCGGCGCGCCACCGTTCGCCAAGCTGGCGCTGGCCTTCGACCAGCCGGAGTTTTTCGCGGCGACCTTCCTCGGGCTGGTCAGCATCATCGCAATCGCGAAGGCCGCGCCGTGGATCAGCATGGTGTCGCTGTTCACCGGCATCGCAATCGGCAGCGTCGGCGTCGATCCCTTGTATGGCCTGCCACGACTGACCTTCGGATTCCCTGCGCTGCAGAACGGCATCAATTTCGTGGTCGTGATGATCGGCCTGTTCGCGCTCGGCGAGGTGCTCGAGATGCTCGGGCAGAAGGCGCATGCGCAAGGTGTGTCCGGCAAGGTCAGGCTGAAGCTGCCGACGTTTCGGGAGTTGTGGGATTTGAAAGGGGCCGCCGGACGCGGCACCGGCATCGGCTGCATGATCGGCATGATTCCCGGAGCCGGCGCGACGGTCGGCGCCGTGATCGCCTATGGCGTTGAAAAGCAGGCGTCGCCGCGCGGTGCGGAATTCGGCACCGGCGTCGAAGCCGGTCTGGTCGCGCCCGAAGCGGCGAAGAATGCAACAACCGGCGCCGCGATGATCCCGCTGCTGACCCTGGGAATTCCCGGCAGCGCAGCCACTGCCATCATGCTCGCCGCGCTCGTATTGCACGGTGTGACACCCGGCCCGCTGCTGTTCGCGACGCAGACCGACATGGTCTACACGATCTTCGCCAGCCTGCTGCTGGCCAACCTGTGCATGATCGGTGCCGGCGTGGTGGTGGCACGCGGCTTCTCGTCGCTGATGCGGGTTCCGCCGACGGTGCTAGGCGCCTTCATCGTCGTGCTCAGCGTGGTTGGCGCATTCGGCGTGCGCAACAACATCGTCGACGTCTACATCTGCCTGAGTTTCGGTGTCATCGGTTACCTGATGAAGCGCTACGACTTTCCGTCGGCGCCTCTTGTGTTGGGCGTGATCCTCGGGCCGCTGGCCGAGCGTTACTTGATGACCTCGCTGGCCAACTACGACAACGATCTGACGATTTTCGTGACGCGGCCGATCAGCGCCACCATCCTTGGCTTTGCCAGTCTGTTCGTGTTGTGGGCGGTGGTGCCCGACATGAAAGGCAAGCTGGCGCGGCTGTTCTCGCGCCGTGCTGGAGCCTGATGCCATGACGACCCAGCAAACTGGACGCCAACCCCTTTTTGAATGAGAGCTGCCAATGAATCAACAACCTTCATCGACAACTGACGACTCGCCGGTGGCGGCATTGGTGCAACGCGCCCGTGCCGCGCAACGCATCGCCGAGGGCTACGACCAACAACGCGTAGATGAACTGGTTGCCGCCACCGGCTGGGCGATCATGGAGCCCACACGCAACCGTGAACTGGCTGAACTGGCCGTGGCCGACACCGGAATCGGCAACGTCGAAGACAAGATCGGCAAGAACCATCGAAAAACACTCGGTCTGTTGCGCGATCTTCAGGGCGCGCCATCGGTCGGCGTGATCGCCGAACACCGTGACCGCGGGATCATCGAGATTGCGCGACCGGTGGGCGTGGTCTGCGCAGTCACGCCTTCGACCAATCCTGGCGCAACCCCGGCCAACAAGATCATCAATGCGCTGAAGGGGCGCAACGCGGTGATACTTGCGCCGTCTCCCAAGGGCTGGAGCACGGCAGCGCGGCTGCTCGAATTCATCCACGTCCAGTTCGATCGAATCGGCGCGCCGCGCGATCTGGTGCAATTGCTGCCGGCACCGATCAACAAACAATCGACGGCCGAGCTGATGCGGCTTTGCGATCTAGTCGTCGCCACCGGCTCGCAAGCCAACGGGCGCGCCGCCTACACCTGCGGCACGCCGGCATTCGGCGTCGGTGCCGGCAATGCCGCCGTCATCGTCGACGAGACTGCCGATCTCGAAACCGCTGCCGACAAGGTGACGCGGTCCAAGACCTTCGACAACGCGACCAGCTGCTCGTCGGAAAACAGCCTGGTGCTGGTCGACTCGATCCGCGCGAAGATGATCGCTGCACTCGAGCAGCGCGGCGCGATCCTGCTGGACGCGGCGCAGAAGGCGACGCTGCAGGCGGTGATGTGGCCCGAAGGCCGACTGTCAGCCGCGGTCACCGGCAAATCGGCGCAGGTCATCGCAAAGCTGGCCGGCTTCTCCGACATCGCCGAACGCAAGCCGCACATGCTGCTGGTCGACGAAGACGGATATGGGGCCGATCATCCGTTTTCAGGAGAGAAGCTCAGCCCGGTGCTGACGATCTACTCTGCACGCGATTTCGACGACGCCATGACCATCGTCGATCGCATCTACGCCTTCCAAGGCGCCGGCCACTCGGTCGGCTTGCACAGCGCCAAACCCGAACGCGCGCTGCAACTCGGCTTGACGCTGCCGGTTTCGCGGGTGATCGTCGACCAGGCGCACTGCATCGCCACCGGTGGCAGCTTCGACAACGGCTTGCCCTTCTCGTTGTCGATGGGTTGTGGCACCTGGGGCGGCAACAATTTTTCCGAGAACATGAACTACCGCCACTACCTGAACATCACACGCGTCTCGACGCCAATACCGGAACGTGTGCCCACCAACGACGAGATCTTCGGCAGCTTCTTCGAGCGATACGGACGGGCCTGAGCGGTATTGCCATGACCACCACAGCAGTGCCAGCCACCGTCCACGCCCTGATCGTGGCGCAAGCCGCCGCGCGACCCGATGCCATCTATGCCGCGAGCACCGAAAGCGGATCATCGATCACGTTCGGACAGCTCGAAACCGATTGCGGGGCGGTAGCAGCCTGGCTGCAGGCCAACCAGTCGAACCCTGGCGATGTGATCAGCATCGTGATGCCGAACGGGCTGCAGACGCTTCGGCTGCTGCTCGGCGCAATGGCCGGCGGCTGGTGCGTCAACCCCGTCAATCTGCTGGCCCAGCCCGAGCAGATGCGCCACGTATTGGCGCACTCGGACTGCAAGCTTGTCTTCGTCACTGCCGAACGCGAAGCGCTGGTTCGTGAGTTGCTGGCCGGCATCGACCGCGAGGTCGCCGTCGTCGTCACGGAGGCGGATGCGCCCGGCATACCGGTGCTGTCGCAAGCGTCAATGGCCGAGCCCGAGCCGCAGTCGCTGGCCTTGCTGATGTACACATCCGGCACAACTGGAATGCCCAAGGGTGTGATGCTGACGCAATCCAACCTGGCAGCCAACGCGCTGTCGGTTAGCCAGGAGCATGCATTGACCGCGTCAGATCGTGTGCTGGCGGTGCTGCCGCTGTATCACATCAATGCCTTCGCCGTGACGATGCTCGCGCCGCTGGCCCATGGTGGCAGCCTGGCAATGACGCCGCGCTTTTCTGCCGCACGGTTCTGGCACCAGGCCCGCGACCACCGCTGCACGTGGCTCAACGTGGTGCCGACGATGGTTTCCTATCTGCTCGAAGGTGAGGACCCTCCTGCCGGTCTGGCCGATAGTTTGCGATTCTGCCGCTCGGCATCAGCCGCGTTGCCGCCTGAACACCTCAGCGCTTTCCAGAACCGCTTCGGCATCGGCGTCGTCGAAACCATGGGGCTGACCGAGACCGTGGCGCCGGCATTCAGCAATCCGATGGATTCGGCGCAACGCAAGCTCGGCTCGGTCGGCAAGGCGTCGGGCTGCGAAGCGGGCGTGATCGATGCCGATCTTCAGCCGGTGCCGGATGGCACTACCGGTGAAATCGTGATCCGAGGCCCCAACGTGATGCGCGGCTACTACAAGAACGACGAAGCGACCCGTGCCACGTTCACGGCCGATGGCTGGTTGCGCAGCGGTGATCTCGGACATCGCGACGCCGATGGTTTTTATTTCATCACCGGCCGCATCAAGGAATTGATCATCAAGGGCGGCGAGAACATCGCGCCGCGCGAGATCGACGAGGTGTTGCTGCGTCACCCGGCCGTGCTGGAAGCGGCAGCGGTCGGCATCCCGGATCGGCACTATGGCCAGGAAATCATGGCCTGCATCGTGATGCGTGACAACCCGACCTGCACCGAGCAGGACCTGCGCATTTTCTGTGAACAACATCTGGGGCGCTACAAGACGCCGAAGGTGTTTCGCTTCGTCGGCGAATTGCCACGTGGACCTTCCGGCAAGGTGCAGCGGCTCAAGTTGCTCGATACGGGCAAGGCCTCGACTTGACCGTCCTTTCCTGGCCGTTGCCGGTACTGCTTGCCGGACTGCTGGTATCGCTGGGCGCTGGTGTGGTTCGCGGTTTTGCCGGTTTCGGCTATTCGGCGCTAACGGTGGCAGGCTTGTCGCTGTTCGTGGCTCCAGTGACCGTCGTCCCGGCGGTGATGGCGCTCGAGGTGGTGGCCAGCATCAGCATGTGGCGCAGTGCCTGGCGCGAGGCCGATCGCAGCTGGTTGAGCTGGCTGCTGGTCGGCAACTTGATGTTCATCCCCGTTGGCATCGCGATGCTGGCCTGGTTGCCCCAGACCTTGTTGCGGCTGTTGATTGGTTGTGTGCTGCTATTCACCGCAGTAGGCCTGCGCATGGCCAGCAAACGCACCTTTGCGCCGACTGCGGGCTTGCGCGCCAGTGCGGCTGTTGCTTCGGGTTTGCTGAATGGCGTCACCGCCAGCGGCGGCGTCGCGGCCGCGATGTTGATGACCGCGGCTCGGGTGCCTGCGGCGGCGCTGCGCGCAACCATGGTCAGCTTCCTGCTGTACGCCGGAATTTACGTGCTGATTTGTGCCGGCCTGGTGCCCAATGGTCGAGACAACGGACTGATCAACGGCGAGACTTTTCGGTGGGCCATGCTGTTGGCGCCGACGATGCTGGCCGGCATCTGGATCGGCAAACACTCCTTCGCCAACGCCGATCCTTCAGGCTATCGACAACATGTATTGACGTTGCTGATCGTGATTTCGGCATTGGGCGTGGCGCGGGCAAGCTTCGATCTTTGGCGAGGCTGAAGCTCGATTCGCCTTCACCTGCGCACGATGCGGCAGATTCGCGCGGCGTCAGTCGAGCATCGCGTCCAGCCTGGCTTTGGTGTCGACGAGCTCCAGCAACATGTCGTGCACCAGCTCGCGAACCGAGGTTTCCTCGTTCATGTCTCCGACCAGCTGACCCACCGGATAGGTCAGAAACGCCTCTGCGCGGACCCGCTCCACCCGGGTACGTCCGTGTGCCCACCACAACATGCCCTGCAACGGCGAAGGCAGTGGCAGCGGCGCGTCCGGCGCATTCCATGCATCGGTGAATGCATTGCGCAGCGTTCGGCATTGTTTGCCGGTGACGCTCTTCGTCAGCACCGCATCGTCGCCACCTGCACGCAGCAGCTTGGCACGGATCTCTGGCGTCAGCTCGCTTTGCACGGTCTTCAGCCAAACTGATCCGCACCAGGCCCCTTCGCAGCCGAGCGCCAGTGCGGCGGCCAGCTGGCGCCCGCGCCCCACGCCGCCGCCGCCCAGAACCGGAATTGGTGCCACCGCATCGACGACGCGTGGCCACAGGACCATCGACGCGATGTTTCCGGTGTGTCCGGCGGCTTCGGTGCCGACCGCGATGATGAGGTCGCAGCCGACGTCGCGGTGCTTCAGCGCATGCTCCACCTTGCCAGCCAGGGCTGCAACGCGGATGCCTTGAGCATGCGCCCGTTCGACCAGTTCGCGTGACGGGCTGCCGAGCGCATTGACGATCAGACTGATCGGATGCTTCAGACAGGTCTCCAGCATCGCGAGGTTCTCGCGCGGCGTCAGATTCAGTCCCTTCAGCAGTTCGGTGGCCGCCGCGTCGGCTTGATCGTCCGGCAGGCGCGGGATGCCGGCATCGTCGAGCAGCTTCTGCACGAATTCGACATGCTGCTGCGGCAGCGCCGACAGATCGTGATTCGCAACGGCCTCGTAGCGTGAGGGCATCAGGATGTCCACGCCATAGGGTCGGCCGTCGATGTGCGCGTCGATCCAGCGCAGGTCTTCCTCGAGGCGGTCGGCGTGGGCGCGTCCCATGCCGAGCACGCCCAGGCCACCGGCCTTCGAGACCTCGACCACCACGTCACGACAATGCGAAAACGCGAATATCGGTGCTTCGATGCCGAACATCTCGCACGCGCGGTTTTTCATCGCCTCAGCCTCAATACGATTTCGGCAGGCCGAGCACGCGCTCGGCGATGTGGCTCAGGATCATCTCGCCGCTGACCGGCGCAATCCGCGGAATCATGATCTCGCGCAGGTAGCGCTCGACGTGGAACTCCTTCGAATAACCCATGCCGCCGTGGGTCAGGATGGCCCGCTCGCAGGCGCGATAACCCGCCTCTGCCGCAAGGTATTTGGCCGCGTTCGCCTCCGCACCGCATTCACGGCCGTTGTCATATAGCCAGGCCGCTTTCATCGTCAGCAGCTGCGCCGCCTCGAGTTCGATCCAGTTAACTGCCAGCGGGTGCTGGATGGACTGGTTCTGACCGATCGGGCGGTCGAAGACGACACGGTCCTTGGCATAAGCGGTCGCCTTCTTCAGCGCCACCCGACCGATACCGATCGCCTCGGAGGCCAGCAGCACACGCTCCGGATTCATGCCATGCAGGATGTATTTGAATCCCTTGCCTTCCTCGCCGATTCGATCCTCCAAGGGGATCTCGAGACCGTCGATGAAGAGCTCGTTGGAGTCCACACATTTGCGACCCATCTTCTCGATCAGGCGGATGCTGACCTTGCTGCGGTCCAGATCGGTGTAAAAGAGCGACAGCCCGCCCGAATGGTTACCTGGTGGCAGATCCTCCAGCGCCTTGGTGCGAGCGAGCAGCAAGATCTTGTCGGCGACCTGTGCCGTGGAGATCCAGACCTTCTGGCCATGCACCACATAACGGTCACCCTGGCGCACCGCGCGTGTCTTCAGCTTTGTCGTGTTCAGGCCGGTATTCGGTTCGGTCACGGCGAAACAGGATTTCACCTGTCCCTTCGCCATCGGCGGCAACATGCGGCGTTTTTGTTCCTCGGTACCGAAAACCACCACCGGCATCAGGCCGAAGATGTTGATGTGGATGCTCGAGCAGCCGCTCATGCAGGCCCCGGATTCGGCGACCGTGCTCATCATCACCGCGGCTTCCTGGACACCCAGCCCAGCACCGCCATAGGCTTCTGGAATGGCCAGGCCCAGCCAGCCCGCCTCGCCCATCGCGCGGTAGAAATCGTGCGGAAAAACGCCGTCGCTGTCACGCGCGAGCCAATACGACTCCGGGAATCGACGGCAGATCTTCTGCACCGCCTCGCGAATGCTTTCCTGTTCCTGTGTCGCATCGAAATTCATCGAAATCTCCGTCGCAGATTCATCGCCCGGTCCATTTGGGCGCGCGTTTTTCGGCAAAGGCGCGCGGTCCTTCCTGCGCGTCTTCGCTCTGGTACACGCTTTCGAACAGATGGTGTGCAGCCCGCAGGCCCGCAGAGCGGCCCATCTCGGTCGACAGATATACCAGCTCACGTGCGGCCTTGACAGTCAACGGTGCATTGGCAGCGATCGTCAGTGCCATCGCCATGGCCCGTGATCGCAGTTCGGCCAGTGGCACGACGGCATTGACGTAACCGAGCTGGTACGCCCGTTGCGCGCTCAACGGCTGGCCGGTCAACAGCAGCTCCATCACCACACGCTGAGGCAGCATGTGGATCAACGGTGCAGCCCATGGCATGCCACGTCCCACCTTGGCCTCTGTGATGCCAAAGACGGCATGGTCTGCGGCAATGCACAGGTCGCACATCTGCGCGAACATCCAGCCGCCCGCATAGGCGGCACCATTCACCGCTGCGATCACCGGTTTGCTCAAGTGCACGGTATCGCCGAGCACCGGAAAGAAGTCGCGCGGCGGCACACGCAACTGCATCGATGCCGCAAGTTTCAGATCCATTCCCGCGCAAAAGGCCTTGTCGGCACTGCCGGTCAGGATTGCGACCCGCACCACCGCGTCTTGCTCGATGCGCTGGAAAGCTTGGCGCAGACCGTCGATCACCCCGAGGTTGATGGCGTTGCGCTGCTGAGGACGGTCGATGGTGACGACGGCGATCCCGTCATCGACCTCGAACAGAACTTCTTCGGTGAGATTCATGCCAGTGTTCCCCAGACTTCGCGCGCTCCGCGCAGCAGACTTTCGCGGTGTTCAGGAGCGGCCAGCAAAACCATGGCGCGGATCCGCTCGCGCAGGCCCTTGCCGCGCAGCCGCACGGCGCCGTGTTCAGTGGCGATCACGTCGACATCGCAACGCGGTGTCGTCACCGGGCCCGACAGTCGGGCAACGATCTTCGTTTCCCCCTTCTTGCCTGTGGCGGGCAAGGCGATGATCGAGACCCCGTGTTCCGACTGCGCGGCCGCGCGGACGAAATCCACCTGCCCGCCGACCCCGCCGATGTATTCGCCGCCGATCGCCTCGGCGTTGACCTGCCCGGTCAGATCGACCTCCAGCGCAGAGTTGATGGAAACCAGCCGCGGCAACTTCGACAAGACGCTCTGCGCATGGGTATAGCTGGTCGGGCAAAGCCGGAGTTGCGAGTTGTGATGCGCGAAGCGGTACAGGCGTTGGGTGCCGAACAACACCCCGCTGATCGTGACGCCGGCATCCAGAGCCTTGTGCTCGTTGGTGATGACGCCGCGCTCCATCAGGTCCGCAACCGAATCGCCGATCATTCCGGAGTGCACCCCGAGCCCGCGGCGATCCGACAACATCGCGACGATGGCTTCGGGCACCGCACCGATGCCGAGTTGAAGGGTGGCGCGGTCCGGGATGATGTCCGCAAGATGCGATGCGAGGCGGCGCTCGAGCTCACCGAAAGGCACGGCCGGCAACTCCAGCGGTGTGCGGTCGCTGGCCACCGCCACGGTGATCTCTTCACTTCGCAGTGGCCGATCGCACGGGGTCCAGGGGATTCGTGCATTCACTTC
>JBBRID010000011.1:0-21132 GCA_038221635.1 Burkholderiales bacterium | reverse complement strand
GTCTGGCGGCCACTACTACTTCAAGCGCTCGTTCTGCGGGAACATCGCGCGCCTGGCGTCGTCGTCCATCTCGCCCTTGAAGGCGTGCTTGTCCTTCAGCGCGGCGGCGCGCTGGGCGGCGGGGCGCTCGGAGACGGCATCGAACAGCCGCTTCACATTGGGCAACTGCTCCCAGGCCTCGGCACCGAGCGCGAACGGCACTGCGCGGGCCCAGCCCCAAACCGCCATGTCGAGCAGCGTATAGCGGCCGCTGACCATCCAGTCTTTGCCGGCCAGGTGCGCTTCGAGAATCTTCCAGTGGCGCCAGGCTTCGAAGTCGTAGCGGTTCAGGGCATAGGCATCGGCTGGCTGCGGCGCGTAATGCTTGAAGTGCACACACTGGCCAGTGAACGGCCCGATGCCGGAGGCGACGAACATCAGCCACGACAACATCGGCCCCTTGTCGGTCGCCTCGGGCAGAAACTTGCCGGTCTTCTCGGCCAGGTAGAGCAGGATCGCATTGCTGTCGAAGACGGTACTCTCGCCATCGACGATCACCGGCACCTTGGCATTCGGGTTCAGCGCTGTGAAGGCCGCCGCGTGCTGCTCGCCCTTGCGGGTATCGACCGGAATCGCCTCGAAAGGCAGGCCTGCCTCCTCCAGAAACAAGGCGACCTTCATCGGATTGGGTGCGAGAGAGTAATAAAACTTCAGCATGAGTGGATCCCCGACAGTTGGTGAGCGGGCATTGTGGTCGATTGCAGCTCGCCAGTTGGCGGGCCCGGACATTCCAGCGGCCTGCCGTAAAATCATGGGCTTTCCCTCAGATTTCTCCAATGGCGCCATGCCAGGTTTTTTCGCATAGCCGCTTCAACCGTTCGCCCCTGGTTCAATTCCTCGCCGCGCTTGAAATCGCCCCTGTCGAATATCCCAGGCAGACCTTTGCAGAAAGCTTGAGCCAATGGGTGGATTGGACCGACGCGATCTCCTTGTCGGGTGCGATCAATGGCGGCCCGGCCAGCGGAACACCGACGCTGAAAGCTGGTGATGCTACTGGCGTGCAGGCGGCGAACGACGATTTCAAGCGCGTGCGCGCCGGGCTGAGCGAGGCCATCGCCAAAGATTGGGTGCTCGCCGTCGACACGTTGGCCAGCACACCGACAACATCCTCGGAGAAGGCTGATTTTTCGCCCTACCGTCGCAAATACCTGGCCCATCAGAAGGCCATGGAAGCGCGCATCGCGCCGCTGCGCGCCCGGCTCAGGCTCGCCCTGTCGAAGGCTTCTCCCGCCCTCGGAAAACTCGCCGCACTCGACGCCGTGCTCGAACAAGCCCTGCTCGAGCGCGAACAGCAACTGCTGGCATGCGTGCCCGGTTTGCTGGAGCGGCATTTTGGGCGAACGCAAACGGCAGCCGAGGCGCAGGCCGACCCTGTGGCCGAGGTCGGGCAGACCCTTCAAAACGTCTTGCTGGCCGAATTGGACATTCGCCTGCAACCGCTGCTCGGAATGATCGAAGCGCTGGACCGCGAGCACACAAGGCCGTCATGAACAGAATATTCGGCGTTACCGCCATGCTTGTCGGCCTTGTTGCGGTCGGCTGGATTGCCTACGGCTATGTCAGCAGCAACGCGCTTGCGTTGACGATTTGCCTGCTGATCAGTGCGTTTTATCTGATGGGTGTGTTGGAGCTGTACCGTTTCCGCCAGGCCACGTTCAGTCTGCAAACCGCGCTGGGCGCCCTGCCCAGGCAGTTGCCCAGGCTGGGCGACTGGCTGGCCACCATTCACTCCTCCTTGCAGAACCCGGTGCGACTGCGCATCGAGGGTGAACGCGTGGGCCTGCCCGGGCCGGCCATGACGCCTTATCTGGTCGGGCTGCTGGTCTTGCTCGGCATGCTCGGCACCTTTCTGGGCATGGTGCTCACGCTCAAGGGCGCGGTGATGGCGCTGGAAACCACCACCGACCTGCCGACCATCCGCGCCGCACTGGCCGCGCCAGTGAAGGGTCTGGGGCTGGCGTTCGGCACCTCGGTTGCCGGTGTGGCGGCATCGGCGATGCTGGGCCTGGTGTCGGCGCTGTACCGCCGTGAGCGATTGCAGACCGCGCAGTTGCTCGACACCCAGATCGCCACCAGCCTGCGGGTCTTTTCACTCGCCCACCAACGCCAGCAAACTCTCGAAACCTTGCAGCAGCAGGCCAGGGTGATGCCCGAGGTGGTCGACAAGTTGCAAGTCATGCTGACGCAGATGGAGCGGCACAGCGAAAGCCTGAACGAGCGCCTGCTCAACGGCCAGGACCGCTTCTACACCCATGCCCGGACCGCATTTGCCGATCTGGCCGCGTCGGTTGACCAATCGCTGAAGCAAAGCCTGATCGAAAGTGCACGCGCCGCCGGTGCAACGATCCAGCCCGTGGTGGAAGCGACGATGGTCGGCATCAGGAGGGAAAGCGCCGATTTTCAGGAGCGCCTGACCCAAACCGTCGAGCAGCAACTGGACGGCCTGGCAGGCCGCTTCGAGCGAGGCGCCACCTCGCTGCTGGCCTCGGTCGACGACCGGCACGCGTCGGCGCAGCGCGAGAACAAAGCCTGGATGCTGGAGTTGACGCAGCAAACTGGTGCGCTGCAGGAGCGGATCTGCAAGACGCTGGAACAGACCGCACGCGGCGTTCACACGCGGGCCGAAGTCCATGCCCGAGACACCATCGCCGAGATGTCCCGACTGATAGAGACCGCCTCGGAAGCGCCGCGGGCCGCCGCCGAAGTGGTTGGCGCGCTGCGCGAGAAGCTCTCCGACAGCATGGCCCGCGACAACGACCTGCTCGAGGAGCGCAGCCGCATCATGGGCAGGCTGAATGCGCTGCTCGATGCCGTCAACCTGGCCGCGACCGACCAACGTGAGGCGATCGACGGCCTGGTCAATTCGTCTGCCGCCATGTTGCAGCGAGCCGGTGTGCAGTTTCACCAGAACATCGAGGCCGAGTCCGTCAAGATGGCCGACGCCGCGGTGCATCTGACGAGCAGTGCCGTCGATGTAGCCAGCATGGGTGAAGCCTTCGGCGTCGCCGTGCAGTCGTTCAGCGAGTCGAGTGGCGCGATCGCCAGCCAGCTGCAGCAGATTGAAGCGGCACTGAACAAGTCGACCACGCGCAGCGATGAACAGCTCGCCTACTACGTTGCACAAGCCCGCGAGATCGTCGACCTCAGCATTTCGTCGCAAAAGGAGATCGTCGAAGACTTGCAGCAACTAGCCATGCAGCGGCGATTGCCGCTGGTCGGTGCGGCCGCCTGATGGACGAGCTCGACGCCGGCCTCGAGCAGGCCGCAGCCCCGGTCTGGGCGGTGTTCGGCGACCTGATGGCGGGTTTGCTGGGAGCCTTCGTGCTGATGCTGGTTGTGGTGCTCGGCGTTCAGCTCGAACTGGTCAGCTCGTTGGAAACCGAGGTGGAGAAGCGCCAGATCGAGGAGCAGCGCCGCATCACGCTGGAGAAGGCCCTGGCCGTGCCGCTGGCCAGCGGCCGCGTCACCTTGAACAACGGGCGCATCGGCATCAGTGGCAGTGTCTTGTTTTCGCTCAACTCCGACCAGTTGCAGCCCGAAGGACGGGAATTGCTGAGAAGCCTGACCGCGCCACTCTCGGCCTATTTGAGCACTCGCGATGAACTTTTGATGGTCAGCGGCTTTACCGACGACCGACTGCTGCGCGAAAGCAACAAGCAATTTGCCGACAACCTGGAGCTGTCGGCGCAACGCGCTTTGACCGTGACCCGGGCCTTGATTGAAGAAGGCTTGCCGTCTTCGTCGGTATTCGCCGCAGCCTTCGGCCCCGAGCAGCCGGTGGCATCCAACGCCGGTGCCGACGGGCGCTCGCGCAACCGGCGCGTCGAGATGGCGCCCGTTCCCAAGTCCACCGATGTCAGCAGCACGCCCCGAAAGTGAAAGCCTGCAGGGCCAGGGCCAGGGCGAGGAGCCTGGCCTGAGCATCGCCAGTTTGCGCGAGCGAGGCGCGCATCAGTTCGATCCGCCGCGCTTCCGTTATCTCGAAGCCCTGTCCCGACGCGCGCAAGCCCACCAAGGCGCGGTGAAACAGGCGTTGGACACCAAGTTGGCTGCGGCCGTGGCGGCATACCAGGCCAAATTCGAGCAGGCCGGCAGTGGATCCGGACACCCGGGCGCAGTCCTGCGGGGAAGCGAGCATCGCGGCCCGCTCGGCGACCTCGTCGACTACATCGAACAGTTGGGCTGCACCCAGGAAGAAGACCACCCGAGCGCCGCCGCGGCCGCGCCATCGTCATCGGGCGCGGCGCTGGCCGAACTGAAAACCCTGAGACAATTCAGGCATACCTGGACCCGCCTCAGCATCGACCAGCAACTGAGCCGGTCGCAGCAGAAGATTCCCGAGAATCCCGGGCCGCTGAACTCACACCTGCTGGTGCTGAGGTCGCTCAAGCTGATGCAGGAGACTTCGCCGGCCTACCTGAAGCGCTTCATGTCGCATGTCGAGAGCCTGTTCTGGCTGGATCAGGCCAGTTTCGGGGGACTCCCGACTCAGGGCAAAACGCTGCTGCGCCCGAGCGAGAAAAAGCGCAAGCCAAGCCGCGCCAAGTCAGGCCAGCAGCGTCGATAGAACCATCAGCCGCTGGTCCGGCAGGGATTGCATTCCGCCAAATCGTTAATGTTAATGAGCCTTCCGGGACCGCGTCAGGCCACAGGCCTGCCAGAGTTCGACTACGGCATCCTGATCCGTTTCGACGAAGCTGCGAATCTCCATCACGGCGCAGCATCCGTCGGTTGCTGTGGAGAAAAGATATCGCCGCCCATTTCAACGAGCCGGCGTGATCTTCCACAACTCGCCGTTGCGCTCGTCGGTGACGACATACAGCGCGCCATCCGGGCCTTGCCGCACATCGCGGATGCGCTGCTTGCGTTCGGTCAGCAGATGCTCCTCACCGACCACCCGGTTGCCCTCGATGACCAGACGCACCAGCGCCCGGCTGCGCATGCCGCCGATCAGCAGGTTGCCGCGCCAAGCCGGAAAAGCATCGCCGTCATACCACTGCGCGCCCGACGGCGCGATCACCGGGTCCCAGTAATAGACGGGCTGCTCCAGGCCGGCACGCGCTGTCTCGCCAGCGCCCACTGGTCGGCCTGAATATTCGATGCCATAGGTGATTGCCGGCCAGCCGTAGTTCTTGCCGCGCTCGACCAGATTCAACTCATCGCCGCCGCGCGGCCCCATCTCGCCCGTCCACAGCCGGCCCTGGCCATCGAAAGCCGCAGCCTGCACGTTGCGGTGGCCCCAGCTCCAGATCTCCGGACGGGCGCCGGCCCGGCCGACGAACGGGTTGTCGGCCGGGGCGGCACCGTCGGTCGTGATGCGCAACACCTTGCCGAGGTGGCTGCCGAGATCCTGGGCCTGGGGACGGGTGGCGAGGTCGGAGCGTTCGCCGAGCGTCACGTACAACATGCCATCCGGGCCGAAGGCCAGACGCGAGCCATAATGCAAGTTGCCGTCGTAGGTGGGTTGTGTGCGCAAGATCACGCGCACCTGCTCGAGCCGCAGTTCGTCGGTCGACAACACGCCGCGCGCCACGCTGGTGCCGTTGCCGCCCTGACGCGGTTCGGCATAACTCCAGAAAATGGTGCGATCGGTTGCGAAGGTCGGGCTCAATGCCACGTCGAGCAACCCGCCCTGGCCGCGTGCGTCGACTGCCGGCAAACCGGCAATCGGCTTCGATACCGTGCCATCGGCCGACACATGTCGCAGGCTGCGGCCGTCTCGCTCGGTCACCAGCACGCCGCCATCGGGCAAGGGCTCGACGGCCCAGGGATGATCGAGGCCTTTCGCGATCACCGTGACCGTGACCGGCGCGCTTTTCGGCGCCAGGCAGGCGCGGGTCTGGCCCGCAAACGCGGGCTGTTGTGATGGCGCGTTGGCACGGCCGTTGTCAAACGGCACGCAATTCGCAGCCGTTGTCTGGGCGACCGCCGAACCGAGCGTCAGCTGGAGCAGGGCGGCGGCAAGCAGGGGTCTCAAGGTGTGGTGCATGGCAAACAACAGATGGTGGTCAGTGCAACCCGACTCTACGCAATCGAAGCGTCCGGTCATGCTCCGGGGGTTTATGCACCCGCATGACATGGCATCGGAATGGGCGCAGCGGGGACCTCGGAAGCGGCGACAGGCAAACCGACTGTCGGTACCGGTAGGACAAGATCCCGCACCCTCGCAGGACACCCAGCCGATCTGCAATATCACGGAAATTTGATATGTTTCAGCCGTCAGGTCGCGGCGCGGCGCGGCGACAGAGATTCAACTGCGGCGCGTTTGGCACGCAGCGAATCAAACATTGCACAAAGGAACCATCATGAATGTCAACACCCTCATCGCCGCCCTCACGCTCACCGTTGCCGCCACCGCCCCCGGCCTTGCCGCTGCTGCTCCCGCCATGCAAGATCACATGAGCATGTCGCGCGTCGAAGTGAACGCCGACATCGCAGCGTCGAACAATGGCTA
Source organism: Burkholderiales bacterium (assembly GCA_038221635.1). Taxonomy (GTDB): domain Bacteria; phylum Pseudomonadota; class Gammaproteobacteria; order Burkholderiales; family Burkholderiaceae_C; genus Ideonella_A. The sequence continues at coordinate 14,639 of JBBRID010000011.1, read as the reverse complement.
CGCCGCCCGTGGCGAGGGCTACAGCGAATCGATCCCCGTCTCGACCCTTTCACGTGCCGAAGTGCGCGCCGAATTGCAAGCTGCACGCGCACAGGGAACACTGGGTGAGCGCAGCGAGCTGTATGGATCGTTCCGCCCGAGCCAGATCCACTCGACCATGTCGCGCGCCGACGTGATGGCCGATGCATCGATCGAAGCCAGCCGCATCGAGCAGCAGTACGCAGGCGCCTGATCGTTCTGCCCCTCCAATCCGTCTGTCGAAGACGGTCGGCCCCAAGCCTGCAATCGCCGGCTTGGGGCTGTGCCATGTCCGGACGGCACCAAGTCGCTGAATGGCTCGAGGCCTCTGCTTGATCGAGCGGCGATCGCTGACCGCCCTTCTCGCGCCAGCCGCCGAAGTCGGCCGCTCACTGACCTCGCTCCCGCCGCCAGAATCCTGACGGTGGCCGAATCCGGCGCCGTGTTCGCCTGAGTCCCCACCTGCTACAGGTGGTAAAAGGCTGCGTTGACATCTGTGTGCTGGCCTGCGCCCTGATGCGCGTCGACAAAACGCCCGCTCGGCTGTGCGGGCGCCGGACGTTCGAATCGAGTCTCCCATCGTCATGAACCCGAACATCATCTTCATCGTCTCCGACGACCTCGGCTATGCCGACCTGGGCTGCTACGGCGGCCGCGAGGCGCCGTTCGGCGCCGTCTCGCCGAACATCGACACGCTGGCCGCCGGCGGGCTGCGCCTGACCGACGGCTATTCCAACTCGCCGGTGTGCTCGCCGACCCGCTTCGCGATGATCTCGATGCGTTATCAGTACCGCCTGCGTGGCGCACTCGAGGAGCCGATCAACAGCAAGAGCAAAGGCAGCGCCACACTCGGTCTGCCGCCCGAAATACCGACGCTGCCTTCGCTGCTGCGCGAGGCCGGATACAACACGGGGTTGGTCGGCAAGTGGCACCTGGGTTATCCGCCATCGTTCGGCCCGCTGCGCTCGGGCTACGACGAATTCTTCGGCATCATGGCCGGCGGCGTGGACTACTTCACCCACTGTTCGGGCAGCGGCGACCATGACCTTTACATCGGCGAAGAATCGCACCGCGAGGTCGGCTACCTGACCGACCTCTTCTCGAACCGCGCGGTCGACTACGTGCAGCGCATGGCGGGTGATGCGAAGGCCGGCAAGCCGTTCTTCCTGAGCCTGCACTACACCGCGCCGCACTGGCCTTGGGAGACACGCGACGACGCCGCCGTGGCGCCGGAGGTTGCAGCCAACCTGTTCCATCTGCACGGCGGCAACGTGAACAGCTACCGCCGGATGATCCATCACATGGACGAAGGCATCGGGCAGATCGTCCAGACCTTGCGCGAGCAGGGCCTGCTCGACGACACGCTGATCGTCTTCACCAGCGACAACGGCGGCGAGCGCTTCTCCGACAACTGGCCGCTGGTGGGCGGCAAGATGGACCTGACCGAAGGCGGCATCCGCGTGCCATGGATTGCGCACTGGCCGAACGGCATCCCGGCAGGCTCGGTCAGCGGTCAGCATTGCATGACGATGGACTGGTCGGCCACGATGCTCGAGCTCGGCGGCGGCAGGCCGCACCCCGACTACCCGCTCGACGGCGTGTCGCTGCAAGGCGTGCTGCGCAGGCCTTCGGCGAGTTTCGAGCGGGCGCTGTTCTGGCGCATGAACCACCGCCACCAACGCGCGATGCGACATGGTAAGTGGAAATACCTGAAGGTCGACGACAACGAATACCTGTTCGACATCGAGGCCGATGCGCGCGAGCGTGCCAACCTGGCGGCGCACGATCCGCAACGCCTGAAAGCGATGCGCGAGGTTTGGCTGGCCTGGGAAGCAACGATGCCGCCGATCCCGGCCGATGCGAGGGTGAGCCTGGGTTATTCGGTCAAGGACATGCCGCAGCGGTGATCGGGGAAGACAAGCGCGGCTGAAGCCGCTCCTACGGGGAATACAAGCCACCGAGCGGGTTTGTAGGAGCGGCTTCAGCCGCGCTTTCTCGGGCGTGCCGCCTCTCAAGCCACCCGATAAAACGCCATCTCCACCTTGTCGGGCCGGCGCACGCCGGTGCCGACAAACAGGCTCTCCGCGAGCCAGCGCCAGCGTCCCTCGGCCACCTCGAAACGTGGCAAACAGCGGAAATAGACCAGCGCCGGATCGACCACTTCGCCACGCATCAGCTTCTCGGTCACTTCGAGCGACGCGCGACGCATCGCCCGGTTGGCGACAAAGACATTCGTACCGTCGTCGAGTTGAATCACGTAGCGTGCATCGAGTTCAGCCACGCCGTCGGGTTGCACCAACTGAAAATCGGCGCCCGCGCTGAGCACGCGCCCCCTGACCTCTGGTCCGCGGAGCTCGCCGCCGAGGATGGGAATGACGCGGCGTCGGCCGCCATTCACGCCTCCAATCTCGATGGGCGTCGCGACGCGAACCGACAGATGGGCGAGCAATTCGAGTTCAGGAGCGTGGAGTTCCGTCATTTGGCAAGTCCAGTTTCGACCGGGGCCGACTCGGGCCGATCAAGCAACCGCCGGGGATCCGGCTCTGCCGGCCCGCAGGCGGTGCCCCCTTGAGGGGGCCGAGCCCGGCCGCCGAAGGTCTGGGGGACCTTTGGCGCCTGGCGAGGCGCCGGGCCAGTTGGCCCGGCGCGGCCTGCAAGGCCGGCGAAGCCACTACGGGGGTGGGTCACAATCCCAGCAGTCGCTTGGCATTTTCCTTCAGGATCAGCGGCTTGACCGAATCCTTGAAGCCGGCCTCTTCGAAATCGGCCATCCACCGATCCGGTGAGATCAGCGGGAAATCGCTGCCGAACAAGATGCGATCCTTCAACAGCGTGTTGCAGTACTGCACGAGTTGTGGCGGAAAGTATTTCGGGCTCCAACCCGACAGGTCGATCCAGATGTTGGGCTTGTGCATGGCCAGCGACAGCGCCTCGTCCTGCCAAGGCCACGAGGGGTGGGCAATGATGATCTGCATGTCGGGGAAGGCGATCGCGACGTCTTCGAGCTTCATCGGATTCGAGTTCTGCAGCCGCAAACCACCGCCGCAGCGCATGCCGCTGCCGATGCCCGAATGGCCGCTGTGGAACACAGCAGGCAGCTTGTACTCGTTGATCACTTCGTAGATCGGCCAGGCCATCTGGTCGGTCGGCTCGAATCCCTGCACGGTCGGGTGGAACTTGAAGCCCTTCACGCCGTGCTGCTCGACCAGCCGGCGCGCCTCGCGCCCGCCCATCTTGCCCTTGTGCGGATCGATGCTGCCGAAGGCAATCATGATGTCCGGATTTTCCTGCGCGGCGTCGGCGATTTCCTCGTTGGTGATGCGGGCACGACCGAGCTGCGATTCGGCATCGACGGTGAAATTGACGAAGCCGATCTTCTTCTCGCGGTAGAAGTCGATCGTCTCCTGCATCGTCGGGCGGCGACTCGAGCGGAAGTATTTGTCGGCGGCGCGGTCGTACTCCTCGCCGTAGTTGTCGAAGGGGTTGCGACACGACACCTCGAGGTGGGTGTGGGTGTCGATGGCGATCAGGTCGTCGGTATTCATGGTCTGGTTCAGTTCCAGTTCTGGAGAAAGGTATAGTTTTGCTTTTGAACTACTTGATTGGACTTCTTTTCGATTGCGTTCTTTATTTTTCTCTTCAAATCGACAAGCTGATGATAGGATTTCCACTGATTTATTCGTTCATTTTCAGAATTAATAATGCGCTATCGAACCCAGGATTCACCCCATGACATCGTCTTTCGCTCCCGCAACCGGAATGCTCGCATCGCTCGATCTGCTGCAGATTTCGATTGATGGCCCGGTGATCCATGTCCGGCTGAATCGACCGGCCAAGCGCAATTCGATCAGTGATCCACTGATCCAGCAACTGCACACATGCTTCATCAACTTGCCCGAAGGCGTGAAGGCCGCGGTGATAAGCGGTGAAGGTTCGCATTTCTGCGCCGGCCTGGATCTGTCGGAGCTGGTCGAGCGCGACATCGGCAGCGCGGTGCTGCATTCGCGCATGTGGCATGCCGCCTTCGATGCGATCCAGTTCGGCCGTGTGCCGGTTGTTGCGGTGCTGCACGGCGCGGTGGTCGGCGGCGGGCTCGAGCTGGCGTCGAGCTGCCACATCCGCGTCGCCGAGGCGTCGGCCTATTTCGGGCTGCCCGAAGGCCAGCGCGGCATCTTCGTCGGTGGCGGCGGATCGGTGCGCGTGCCGCGGTTGATCGGCGTCGCCCGCATGAGCGATCTGATGTTGACCGGCCGCGTCTTCGACGCCGATGAGGGCGCACAGATGGGCCTGGTCAACTACGTGGTACCGGAAGGGGAAGGCCTTGCGAAAGGCATCGCGCTGGCGCAGCGCATCGCAACCAACGCGCCGATGTCCAACTATGCGGTGACGCATGTGTTGCCGCGCATTGCCGATCAGGCGCAGGCCGACGGGTTGATCACCGAATCGCTGATGGCCGCGGTGGCCGAAAGCACGCCCGAGGCGCAAGACCGCCTGCGCGCCTTCCTCGAAGGGCGTGCCGGCAAGGTGGTGAAGTCGTCATGAAAAGCAGCACCACAACCACCCGCTACCGCGATGCCCGGGTCGGCGGTTGCATCGAAGCCGACATCGAGCAACGCGCTGATGGCAGCACGCTGCTGCGCTCGGTCGACCCGCTGCGCTGGTATCCGGAACGCCTGACCGACAGCCTCGAGCAATGGGCAAACGAAGCGCCTGATCGCACCTTCATCGCCCGCCGCTCGATCGGTGGCGTCGACGGCGGCGGCGACTGGATCGAGGTCAGCTACGCGCAGATGCTGCAGCGCGTTCGCAGTGTCGGCCAGGCGCTGGTCGACCTCGGCCTGTCAGTCGAGCGTCCGGTAGCCATCCTGTCGGACAACGACATCGAGCACCTGACGCTGGCACTGGCCTCGATGTGGGCCGGCGTGCCATACACGCCGATTTCCAGCGCCTATTCGCTGATCTCGCAGGACCATGCCAAGCTGCGCCACATCATCGGCACCGTGACCCCGGGTCTGGTGTTCGCGAGCGGACCGGCCTATTCAAAGGCGATCCAGGCGGTGGTGGCCGACGACGTGACGGTGGTGCTCACCGAAGGCCAGATCGAGGGACGCGAGACGCGTTCGTTTGCGAGCCTCCTCGGCACGGTGACGGGTGCATCGCTTGACAAGGCGCACGACAAGGTCGATGCCGACAGCATCGCCAAATTCCTGTTCACGTCGGGCTCGACCAAGGCACCGAAAGGCGTCATCAACACGCACCGCATGTTGTGCGCGAATCAGCAGATGATTCGCCAGTGCATGGGCTTCCTGGCCGAGGAGCCGCCGGTGCTGGTCGACTGGCTGCCGTGGAACCATACCTTCGGCGGCAACCACAATGTGGGCATCACGCTGTACAACGGCGGCACGCTCTACATCGACGACGGCAAGCCGACACCCAAGGGCATGGCGCAGACGCTGCGCAACCTGCGCGAAATCTCGCCGACGGTCTATTTCAACGTGCCGAAAGGTTTCGACGAACTGGCCACCGCGATGGACAGCGACCAGCAACTGCGCGACACCCTGTTCAAGCGCTGCAAGGTCTTCATGTTTGCCGGCGCCGGCCTGAGCCAGGCGGTGTGGGACAAGCTCGACGGCCACGGCGAAGCATCGACCGGTGAGCGCGTGCGCATCATCACCGGCCTGGGCATGACCGAGACGGCGCCGAGCTGCACCTTCGCGGTCGGCACCGATGTGCGTTCCGGTCACATCGGCCTGCCCGTGCCCGGCGTCGAAATCAAACTCGTGAAAGACACCAGCACCGGCGACAAGACCGAGATCCGTTTTCGCGGCCCTAACGTGATGCCCGGCTACTGGCGTGCGCCCGAGCAGACACGCGACGCCTTCGATGACGAAGGTTTTTACCGCACCGGCGACGCCGTCGTCTTCGTCGACGCAGCCGATCCGCAGCGCGGCTTGCTGTTCGACGGCCGCACCGCCGAAGACTTCAAGCTCGACACCGGCACCTTTGTCAGCGTCGGACCGTTGCGTGCCAAGATTGTTCTGGCCGGCGACCCCTGCGTGCAGGACGCGGTCATCACCGGCATCAACCGTGGCGAAGTGGGCGCCTTGCTGTTTCCCCGGCCTGACGAGTGCCGGCGTCTGGCGGGCGTTTCGGCCGACATGCCACTGCCTGAAGCCCTGCACCTGCCGAAAGTCCGTGCCTTCTTCCAGGCGCTGGCCGATCGGCTGTGGCGCGACGCCACAGGCAGCGCAACCCGTGTCGCACGCATCCACGTGCTGGCCGAGCCGCCGGCGATCGATGCCGGTGAGCTGACCGACAAGGGTTCGATCAACCAGCGCGCCGTGCTGGCCAACCGTGCCGCGTTGGTGGAAGCGCTCTACGACGGCGGGGCATCCGATCCCTTCCTGATTCTTCCGAGTAACAAGGGCTGACCCATGAACATCCAGCAGCAAAGCGCCATCGTGACGGCCAGGTCGGCCAGGAAGCCTATTCGGCCAGCAAGGGCGAGTGGTTGATGCCTCAGGCCGCGATCCGCTGGGCACGGGCCAGGCGGGCCGATGCGGCCCTTCCGATGATCACCGTGTGACCCCATGCCGCTGCACGACGCCACCCCGCCGAAAGCTTCGCCGCTGCCGATGACCAATGCCACAAGCGGCGAGAAAGTCAACGACGACCGTCTGCACCTGGGTCCGTTGAACGATCTGCTGGGCTATCACCTGACGCACGCCGTCGTCTCCACATCGGCGATGTTCGAACGCCACATCGGCGCACCTTTGAGTCTAAGCAAGGTTGAATTTTCGATGCTGATGCTGATCCTCAGCAATGGCCCGCTCGCACCGAAGCGGCTGGCTCAGGCATTGGCGCTGACCCCGCCGAAAATGACGATGCTGCTCGATCGGATGCAGTCGCGCGGCCTGTTGAACCGCGAACGCAGCGAGATCGATCGCCGCTCGCAGAACGTGGTACTGACGCCGGATGGCGAACGCATCGCCAGAAGCAGTGCCGCCGTTGCGGAATCATCGGAAGCCTCACTGAACAGCCGGCTCAGCCGCGCTGAGCGCGCGATGCTGGTCGAGCTGTTGAGCAAGGTCTCGGGACGCTGAACGGCGATCCGACAGCCCTCAACGCGCGCTTGACGCCGCCGGCGCGGCGCGGATGGCTGACACCGCAGATGCGGCTGCAGAAACGGGCGGTGCCGCTGCCACCACCAGGCCGAGCACGGTCGGCACGGCTCGACCGCTCAGTTCCCTCTGCTTCGACGCCTCGACGCGCACGCGGACAGCTGGCACCGCCCGCGCCACCAATTCGTCGCCGATCGCCTTGGCGCGATGTGCCGCCAGCGCTTCCAGCCGCGCCTGATCCACGACTTCCGCATCCAGCAGTCGTTTCAGCAACAGCGGATACAACTCGGCAGCCGCTGCTTCCGACCCTGCGGTCGAGGCCGCTGCCGATGCCGACTTGGGCGCTGACGCGGGCTGGCTGGCCGCACCGGCTGCCGGTTTGGCAGCGGTCACCTGCTGCCGCAGTCCAGCCAGCGCTTCGGCTCCGAAGCGTTTGGCGAACAATTCTTCGAGCGCCTTGCGGCTCGCCTCCTGGTCGAGGCTGATCGGTCCCGGGTCTTCGTTGGCTGCAACTGCTCGCCCGGCTTGCATGGCCACCGCGCGCCGCAGCGCCGCCTGGCGCAGTGCGACGGCATCGGCAAAGGCGTCGTAGCCGGCCTGCACCGTGACCGCCAGGCCGGGCCGCTTGGCCATCGCCTCGGACAAGGTTTTCAGTTTCTCGCGTTCCGGCGGCAACAACACGGCGCGGCCGACGTCGAAGCCGATGCTGTCGAGTTTCTGGTCGCCGCTGCCCAACAAGTTGCCGAGCGCACGAAACGGCGCGGTGACGATCTTCGTCAAGACATTGACAAGCGCCTTCCAGACGACCTGCCCGTAGCTGAATTGCGGATCGTCGAGGCTGCCCGAAACCGGCAGGCCGAGATCGATGCGGCCATCCGAATCCTCCAGAATGGCAATCGCCAGATCAAGCGGCAGATTGGCCGCCGTCGGACTTTCGACCCGTTCGCCCAGCGTCAGGCGTTGCATCACGACCTTGTTTTCACCGGCCAGCTGGCGTTTATCGATTTTGTATTCGAGGTCGAGCGACAACTTTCCCGAGGTGATGCGGCGGCCGGCAAAGGTAGCCGAATACGGGGTCAGCGTCGCCATTTCGACATTTCTGAACTCGACCTTGATATCGGTGAAGGCCGTCGGGTCGAACAACCGGATCTTGCCGCCAGCTCGCGCGAGGCCGAACTCGTCGACCTTGCCGTTGAGTTCCAGTTGCGCTGGTGCGTCGCCTTCACTTTTCAGGCCGACCAGTTGCGCCGTCAGGTCATCGATGCGGGTGCCGAATGGCAGTGCGAGCGACAGATCGGCGAAATCAAGCGTGCCCTTCGCGATCTTGATGCGATCGATGTCGAAACCGAATGGTTTGCCGGCAGCGCCCGATGCCGATGCCGGTGCGGTGGTTGCAGAAACCGCACCCAATGCCGTATCGGCCGCTGGTTGCGCCTTCATGATCTTGGCAACGTTGAGCGTCTTGTCCTTGAAGATGATCAGCTTCGAGCCCAGGCCATCGGCGTTCACGTCGGCGATGCGCAAGCGCTCAGGCGTGACCCGCAGATCGGGTGCCTGCAGCCGCTGCCAGCTGAGGAAGCGCTCACCAGTCGAGGCTTCATCGATCTGCAACGGCCCGAAATCGACGCCGCCGTCGTAGCGCCAGCCATCGCGCCCGCCGTCGCCTTGCCAGCGCAACCGCCCCTTGCTGCCGACCACACCGCTCTTCAGCACCAGGGTCGTCGCCTGCGCCACGTACGGCTGGGCCGGCAGCAGCGACAGCTCGTCGAGCGCCAGCGTCAGATCGACCGAGGGCTTGCCAGGAACGACCTGGCCCTTTACCTGAAAACTGCCGCCACTCTTGATGCGAAATTCCAGCGCCACTGGCAAGGCACGCTGCAGATCCTGGCTCAGACCCTTCACCTCGGCCTTCAGATCGAGCACGTCGATTTCGGTTGCCGGTGAAACCGAGCCCTCACGCAAGGCCAGCGCGAAGTTGCTGGCCTGAACCTGGTCGATGCGATAACGCCAGCCAGCCCGAGCCTTGGTTGGCGTGGCCGGTGGCGAAGGGGCAGCAGGGACAACAGCCGCGCTTCTTGCCTGCAGCGCATCGACAAGTGGCAGCTGCCCTCTGGCATCTCGCTCGCCGCGCAAGGTGCCGCCCACGAAACGAACCGAACCAACGGTGGCTTCGCGATCCCTGATCGATGCGTGGCCATCGGCGACTTCGATGGCCTTCAACTCGAACCAGGGTAGTGGCATGCCGGCGCTCGACAGCGTCAAGCGATCGAGCGTCAAAACGAGCTTCTCGATCACAGCTTTTGGTTCTCCGGCACCGAATTCGCCACTGGCCGACAGGCCGAATCCGACCTTCGCGACCTGCAACGTGAGCGGCGCAGCCCGTGACGCGTCGGTCACCTGCAACGCCACGCCATCGGCCTTGACGCTTTCGATGGCAACTTTCCAGGTCGGCTCGGCTGCGGCGGGTGTCTGAGTCTTGATGGACGTCGGGGCGGACGCGGATGCCGACGTGGCGCGAGGTTCCGCCGCCACAGCGGAAGGGGCAGATGCTGCAGCGGATGCGGCGCTCGCTGCTGCACCGACAGCCACCTTCACGACAACCGGCTCATTCACCGGGCCCGAGCGAATCCAGTTTTCGAGATCGAGCCGGCCACCAGCGTCGCGCGCCAACGCGATTCGGCCAGGGCCGATCTCGATCGCCGCCACCGACGCCTCATGTTTCGCCAAATCGAGCCGCCCGCCGCTGACCGACAGCCGCCCGAGCGCGACAGCGGGCTGCTGCGCGCCTTCGCCCTGCAGCACCACGTCCTGCAACTGCAACTCGACGCCATCCAGCGTCAACGCGAGCTGCGCATCGCGCTCGCGCAGCTCGTACTTCAGTTTCAACAAGGCCAGGCCCTGTGGCGGCGACATCGCCAGATAAGGCGACAGATACGGCCACAGCCGCCTCAGCGCCAGCGCTTTCAGTTCGACCTCGCCGCTGGCAGCAAACGGATAGAGCCCGAGCCGGCCGCGCCAATCCACGCTGCCACCGTCAGCCAGGGCAGCGGTCAGGTGCAGGTCGCCCCGATCGTCCGGCAAAGTCGACAGATCCGACACGTCGAGGTCGAGCGGATCGACGCGCACCTTCACGTCACGCCCTTTCGACAGGTCGGACAGTGCGAGCTGTCCGTCTTGCACGACGAGTCGCTGCAGCTTCATCCGCACCGGCGCACCAGGCTCGGCATCGGCGGGCAGCGGCTCGCCGGCCAGGCTGTCGAGCAGATCCATCCAGTTCGGCCGGCCATCGGCCTGCAGCGTCAGATGCATGATCGGCGCGGTGAACTCGACACGCTCGATCACCCAGGCCCGCTTGAACGGACTGGCCGCGTCGAGATCGAGCGCAAGGCCTTCGAGCTGCAGCAAAGGTTCGCCGTCGGGCCGATTCAACGACAGACCCTTGATGTCGACGATCAATCGCCACGGATCGAATCGGGCCTCGCGAAAGCTCAGTTGATGACCGCCATGCTGGCTGGCGAAACGTGGCAAGGCCCAGCGCAGCGCCGGTTCGAAGGCAAACCAGGCCAGCAGCAGGTAGACCAGCAACACGGTGCCGATCAGCACGGCCGAGACACCCAGCCAGCGGCGCGCCCGGCTTGCCCGCGTCGGCTGGCTGGTTGGCGGCTCGGGACGAGCTTGACGGATGGCCGGAGTATTCAATGCCTGCTCGATTTCGTCGCTTTCGACAATCGGTGTCGATCAAGGGGCCCGACAGGCCCGTCGGTACGGACTCGCCCACTGTAACGGACGCCTGGACCCGATCGGAACAGCCCACGCGGGGCGCCGCCGCGGCGCGCCCTCGGTTACATTGCTCCCGAGCACACGAGGATTTCATGGACTCCGCTGCGGTACGCGCTGCATTTTTGAAGGCGCTGCTGACCCGTCATCTGGCCGAGCGGCTCGGCGACATCGGGCCCGATGCGCTGCAGTTGCTGCTCGACCATCTGGAGTGGGTCGAACTGCCGGGTGGCGCGACCCTGTTGAAACAGGGCGACCCGGGCGATTCGATGTACCTGATCGTCAGCGGCCGGCTGCGCGCCTACATCAGCGACGAGTCCGGTCACCAGCGCATGGTGCGTGAGATCTCGCGCGGCCAGACTGTCGGCGAGATGAGCCTGTATACCGACGAGCCGCGTTCGGCGACGCTGGTCGCGATTCGCGACACAGTGCTGGCCCGTCTGCCCAAGAGCCGGTTCAGGCAGCTACTGTCGATAAGCGGTCAGGTCTCGATTGCGCTGACCCGTCAGATCATCGAGCACCTGCAACATGACAAGGCGCGCGCGACGACGGATCGCCCGGTGACGATCGGACTGATCCCGATCAGCGACGACGTGTCGCTGGACCGGTTTGCTTCGGCACTGGCCGCGCGCTTGTGCAACATCGGAAGGGTGGCCGTGATCGACGCTGCCGCGCTGGACGCTGAATTGGACGAACCCGGCATCGCGCAACGCCATCAGGACGATGCCGAAGCCAACCGTCGCATCGCATTCAGGCTCGACGAAATCGAAGCCCACCACGATTTCGTGCTGCTGCTCGGCGACGCTGCGCCGACCCACTGGACGCAACGCTGCAGCCGCCAGTGCGACGAGTTGTACCTGCTTGCCAGCGCCGCACAGCAGCCGCTGGTCCATCCGACTGAAGCGCAGTGCCTGCTGCAGCGGCCGCTGCGCAGCGACGCCATCGAGATCCTGGTGTTGCTGCATGCGGCCGATCAGGAGACGCCAACGGCAACCGCGACCTGGCTCGACCGGCGCCCGATCGGTGAGCACCTGCATATTCGCCCCGATCTGCCACGCGACATGGCCCGGTTGGCGCGCTTGATCAGCCACACCGCGATCGGCCTGGTGCTCGCCGGTGGCGGCGCGCGCGGGCTGGCCCATCTGGGCGTTTACCGCGCGCTGCAGGAACGCGGCATCGACGTTGACGTGGTGGGCGGCACCAGCATCGGCGCCGTGATGGCCACCTACGTGGCCAGCGATCAGCCGGCCGACAGCGTGATCGACAACGCACGGCGTGCGTTCTCCGCCAACCCGACCGGCGACATGAACCTGATTCCGATGTTGTCGCTGATGAAAGGGCTGCGGCTGCGCCGAACGGTGAAGCAGGCACTGCTCGAATTGATCGGCAGCGATGGCGCACGCATCGAGGATCTGTGGAAGACGTATTACTGCGTGGCGACCAACTTTTCACAGGCCCGTGAACAGGTCATCCGCAAAGGCCCGCTGCTCGACGGGATGCTGGCCAGCATCGCGATTCCCGGCGCATTGCCACCGCTGATCAGTGACGGCGACTTGTTATGCGACGGCGGCACCTTTAACAACTTTCCGGTCGACGTGATGCGACGCATGCGTGGCGTCAACCGCGTGATCGGCGTCGATGTGACGTTTCACAGGCCGCAGCGTTTCGACAGTGCGGAGATCCCGAGTAGCTGGGCGCTGTTGCGCGATCGGCTGCGACCACGTGCCTTGCGCCGCTATCACATGCCGACGCTGGCCGCCTATTTGATGAGCGTGACGCTGCTATACAGCACCTCCCGGCAGCGCCAGGCGCGCCAGCTCACCGATGTCTATCTGAACCCGCCGCTCGAGCGCGTGGGCCTGTTGCAATGGAAACGCTTCGAAGAGATCGTCGGTTTGGGCTATTCACATGCCTGCGAAATACTCGACCGGCAAACCGTGGTCAACGGTTCACCGAAGCAAGCGCAGCGAGCGGAAATACCAGCCGACCGACTCAGCCCTGCGCCGACTTGAAGCGCGCGCACAAGGCATCGGCGGCTCGCGCCAGCAAACCCAGATCGGCGCCGACAGCGACGAACTGGCAACCCATGTCGAGGTAGTGCCGTGCCAGCTTCTCGTCGCCGGTCAGAAAACCGCTGGGCTTGCCGGCGGCATGGATGCGGCCCATCGCGTCGTCGATCGCGCGGATGACCTCGGGGTGTGATGGCTGGCCGAGAAAACCCATCGAGGCCGACAAATCCCCCGGGCCGATGAAGATGCCGTCGACACCCGGCACCGCGGCAATGGCTTCGATCTCTGCCAGCGCGGCAGCCGTCTCAACTTGCACGAGCACGCAAATCTCTTCGTGCGCAGACTGCCAATAAGCCGGAATGCGGCCGAAGTTGGTGGCGCGCGACGCGCTGGCAAAACCGCGCACGCCATCCGGCGGATAGCGGGTGTGGCTGACCGCAGCAGCCGCCTCTTCGGCATTCTGCACACAGGGGATCAGGAAGCTCTGCACGCCCAGATCGAGCAGCCGCTTGATCGCCACCATGTCGTTCCACGGCGGGCGCACCACCGGCGTCGTCTTCGGGTTCGCCATCATGGCCTGCAATTGCCCATGCATCAGCGGCAGGTCGTTCGGCGAGTGTTCCATGTCAAGCAGCACCCAATCGAACCCGGCGCCAGCGATCACCTCCACGGCCACCGCGCTGGCCAGGCTGTTCCACAGGCCGATCTGAGGCTTGCCGGCAGCGAGTGCACGTTTGAAGTGATTGGTGGGAATGCCGGTCGGGGTGCTGATGGATGTCATGGAAGAGGGCAGAGGATGGTTGGCCGCCGTTGCAAAGCGCCGAGCTTTGCACGGCCCGCGCCGCTGTCAAATGCCTGGCGCGCGGCATCGCCAAGTGTTCAATTCTAGGAGCCTGTCGGGCTTGGGGCGTCGATAGCGAGAATCGGCCCCAGCGAGGACTGTTCTTGCCGGATTTGCAGCCCCATAGCCCAGCTATGGAGCAAAAAGACGGTGAGAAATGGACCGCTGCGGTCGATTCGCAGCCGACGCTCCCAAGCCCGACAGGCTCCTAGGGTCATGTTCTCGAGCCGCGAACTCACTCTTTCAGCTTGTCGTCCTCGCGCTTGGCGTCTGCCATCGCCTCCGGCTCGAGTTCTTCCGCCGACCGGTTCAGGTGAATGAAAACGCCCCACGCGGCGAGCAGGAAGGCGGTCGCAATGATCACGCACGCCGCGTAGACCAAGTGCGTCGGCTCTTCGTGTGAGGCTTTGAACGTGGCGACCAGCCCTTCGATCGCCAGCGCCACGATCAAGACGACGAAAAACCGCGACAGGAAACGGCGCACTCGCGTGGGCGCACTGATGTCGGCATCGCGCACCACCTCTTCCTCGGTGATCGTCTCGCTGATCTGCAAGGCCACCACCGCCGCTGCGAGCAATCCAACCGCTTCGATGATCTCCTGCGCGGCGCTGCGATCAAAGCCGTCAGCGAAAGCCGCCCAACCCGCTTTTGCCGCGATGAAGGTCAACATGATCGCGGCGGCCGCAAACAGCAACGCCATCACGACATGTACCAGGCGGTAGGCGGTCAGCAGGAACTTCATCGGTTCTCTCCCTCGGAAACAGACAACGTTATCCGAATCTGAGGCGGGTCCGGCCCGACCAGAGTCAGTCGTCAGAATAGCTGTCGCTACACCGCAGCTTGCGTCATCTTGCGTTTGATCTTTGTAACGAT
>JBBRID010000010.1:0-21920 GCA_038221635.1 Burkholderiales bacterium | reverse complement strand
CACGAGAACCTGCGGCTGCGCGACAAGGCATATGTCGAGAACTACGAAGACTGGATCGCAAGTCAAGCGGGCGTCGGGCGCCAGCCGCAGCAAGCGCCGATTCCGCCGATGTTCACGCCGTTCACCGTACGTGGCGTCACGCTGAAAAATCGTGTCGTCGTCTCGCCGATGGCGCAGTATTCGTGTGTCGACGGCGTGCCGGCCGACTATCACCTGGTGCACCTCGGCTCGCGCGCGATGGGTGGTGCCGGGCTGGTGGTGGCTGAGATGACCTGCACCTCGCCCGACGCCCGGATCACACCGGGCTGCCCGGGCCTGTGGAACGAGGCCCAGCGCGATGGCTGGCAGCGGGTGGCCGAGTTCATTCACGCCAACAGCGATGCGAAGTTCGCGATGCAGATCGGGCACGCTGGCGCCAAGGGTTCGACCCGGCTGGCCTGGGAGGGCATCGACCGGCCGCTGGCCGACGGCAACTGGCCGTTGATTTCTGCCTCGCCACAGCAGTACCTCGATGGTGTCAGCCAGTGGTCACATGCCATGACCCGCGCCGACATGGACCGGGTGCGTGATGACTTCGTGCGCGCCACCCGCTACGCCGCCGAAGCGGGCATCGACTGGCTCGAGCTGCATTGCGCGCACGGCTATCTGCTGTCGTCGTTCATTTCGCCACTGACCAATCAGCGCACGGACGAGTACGGCGGATCATTGGAAAACCGACTGCGTTATCCGCTCGAAGTCTTTCATGCCGTGCGTGCGGCGTGGCCGCAGCAACTGCCGATGTCGGTGCGCATCTCGGCCAACGACTGGGTCGATGGCGGCATCACGCCCGACGATGCGGTGCAAATCGCGCGGTTCTTCAAGATCGCCGGCTGCGACTTCATCGACGCGTCTTCCGGCCAGACGACGCGCGCGGCGGCGCCGGTGTATGGCCGCATGTACCAGACGCCGTTTGCCGACCGGGTGCGCAACGAGGCCGGCATCGCGACGATTGCGGTCGGTGCAATCTCCGAAGCCGATCATGTGAACAGCATCATCGCCGCCGGCCGCGCCGACCTGTGCGCGATTGCCCGACCGCATCTGGCCAACCCATCGTGGACCTTGCTCGAAGCGGCCAAGATCGGCTACCTCGACCTGGTCTGGCCAAAACAGTACCGCGCCGCCAAGCAACAACTCGAGCGCAACCTCGAACGCGAAAAAGCGGCTGCGATGCAAACCGCCGGCGCTTCGCCGCTCGAGCAGGCAAATGCGGCGCAGGGCTTGTGAGCGGATTTTGGAGATGAAACACGACGACGCCTCGCATGCGCTGCTCAGCCAGGCGCAGGAACTCGGCCACGAGGCGCGCGCCGGTCGGGGCGATCATGCGGTGCTGAAACTGTGGCTGCGCATGCTGGCCTGTACGACGCAGATCGAGGCAGAGATCCGCAAGCGGCTGCGCGAGCGGTTTTCGATCTCACTGGCCCGATTCGACTACATGGCGCAGCTCTATCGTTATCGCGACGGGCTGAAGATGCGGGTGCTGTCGCGTTATCTGATGGTGACCGGCGGCAATGTCACCGGCCTGACCGACGAGCTCGAGCGGGACGGTCTGGTGGTGCGTGTCGACAGCCCCGACGACCGGCGCACCTTCATCGTTCAATTGACCGACAAGGGCCGCTGCGCGTTCGAGGCGATGGCCCAGGAACACGAATCGTGGCTGCTGGAGCTGTTCGCGGGGATCGACGCCAGCACCGTAAAGCAATTGCATGGGCAGTTGGGGGCCTTGCGGGTGCATCTGATCAACAACGACGATCAATCGACGAAGGACAGGACATGAGCGAGGTTTTGACATCGAGCGGTACCGATGGACGGGTCGATCCGGCGCTGCTGCGCGGTAACAAGCAGCAACTGGCGGGCTACCAGGCAAAGCACTTCATGTGGCAGGTCGACGGCGGCGTCGCGACGCTGACGCTGAACCGCCCGGAACGGAAGAATCCGCTGACCTTCGATTCGTATGCCGAGCTGCGCGACCTGTTCGATCGCCTGCGGCATGCCGACGATGTTCACGTGGTCGTGATCCACGGTGCGGGAGACAACTTCTGTTCGGGCGGCGACGTGCACGAGATCATCGGGCCGCTGGTCAAACTGCGCGCGCCGGAGTTGCTGATGTTCACCCGCATGACCGGTGATCTGGTGAAGGCGATGCGGATCTGCCCGCAGCCGATCGTCGCGGCGATCGATGGCGTTTGTGCGGGTGCCGGCGCCATCATCGCAATGGCGTCCGATCTGCGCCTCGGCACCACCCGCAGCAAGACGGCCTTCCTGTTCAACCGGGTCGGGCTGGCCGGCTGCGACATGGGTGCCTGCGCGATCCTGCCGCGCATCATCGGCCAGGGGCGGGCCAGCGAGTTGCTATATACCGGGCGCTCGATGAGTGGTGAAGACGGCGAACGCTGGGGCTTTTTCAATCGACTGTGCGCACCCGAGGCGCTGCTGGCCGACGCGCAAGCGCTGGGTCGCGATATTGCCGCCGGTCCGACCTTTGCCAACAGCATCACCAAGACCATGCTGCATCAGGAATGGGCGATGACGGTCGAGCAGGCCATCGAGGCCGAGGCGCAGGCGCAGGCGATCTGCATGTTGACCGGCGATTTCACGCGCGCCTATGAGGCCTTCATTGCGAAATCGAAGCCACGCTTCGAGGGAAATTGAGGGCTGCCAAATGATCGACACCTCTTATTTGAAATGGCCATTCTTCGAAGACCGGCACCGTGCGCTGGCCAATGAACTCGATGCCTGGGCGACACAGGCAATCGATCAGGGGCATCACGATGATGTCGACGCGCAGTGCAAGGCCTTGGTGGCGCAGCTCGGCAAGAGCGGCTGGCTCAAGCATGCGGTTGCCGGCGTCGAATACGGCGGCAACACCGATGTCATCGATACCCGAGCGATATGTCTGATCCGGGAAACATTGGCGCGTCATTCGGGCTTGGCCGACTTTGCGTTTGCGATGCAAGGTCTGGGGTCGGGTGCGATCAGCATCGCAGGGACACCTGAACAAAAGCAGCGCTATCTCGGCCGCGTCGCGCGCGGCGAAGCGATCAGCGCGTTTGCGTTGTCGGAGCCGGATGCCGGATCGGACGTTGCCGCGATGGCGTGTGAGGCTTGCATCGATGGCGATCACGCGGTGCTGAATGGTCAGAAGACCTGGATCTCGAATGGCGGCATCGCCGACTTCTACGTCGTGTTCGTGCGCAGTGGCGAAGCACTGGGCTCACGCGGCATTTCGGCATTCATCGTCGATGCCGACACGCCGGGCTTTGAAATTGCCGAACGCATCGAGGTGATTGCGCCGCATCCGCTGGCGACCTTGCGCTTCACCGATTGCCGCGTGCCGCTGAGCCGGCGGATCGGCGAAGGCGGCGAGGGCTTCAAGGTCGCGATGCGCACACTCGACATTTTTCGCACGTCCGTGGCTGCGGCGGCGCTGGGCTTTGCGCGACGAGCGATGGACGAAGCGCTGCGTCGGGCAACGACCCGCAAGATGTTCAATGGCGTGCTCGCCGATTTTCAGCTCACGCAGGCCAAGCTTGCCCAGATGGCGACAACCATCGACAGCGCGGCCTTGCTGACCTACCGCGCCGCCTGGCAGCGCGACCAGGGCCGCAACGTGACGCGCGAGGCGGCGATGGCCAAGCTGACCGCCACCGAAGGTGCACAACAGGTGATCGACGCCGCAGTGCAGATGTTCGGCGGTCTCGGCGTCGTCAGCGAGCAGCCGGTCGAGCGGCTTTACCGCGAAATCCGGTCGCTGCGCATCTACGAAGGTGCCAGTGAGGTGCAGCAACTGATCATCGCGCGCGAGCTGCTGAAGGACGTGTCGAAATGAACACGCCCTTCGTCCGCCCGCGCTTGATCCGCTTTTCCGATTGCGATGCGGCCGGCATCGTCTTTTATCCGCAGTATTTCGTGATGCTGAACGGCCTGATCGAGGACTGGGTCAACGAGCAGCTCGGGCTCGACTATGCCGGGCTGGTGATCGAACGCCGCATCGGGCTGCCGACGGTGCGGCTCGAGGTCGATTTCAAGGCGGTCAGCCGGCTCGGTGATCGGGTCGATCTTGCACTTCAGGTCGAACGGCTGGGCGGGGCGTCGCTGACGCTGGATTTGCGATGCGTTGGCGCGGGTGATGAGTTGCGGATGCAGATGCGACAGGTGATCGTGACGACCTCGCTCGACAGCCACCGCGCGGTGCCGATCCCGGCCGACCTGCGCCGCGCGATCGAACGCTGGAGCCATCCGCAGGCCACTTCGGCCTGACCCGGTGCCTTCCATTCCAAGCTGAAAGGAATAAACCATGCAAGTGCTGCTTCCTCCGGGTTGGCCCAGACCCAAGGGTTATGCCAACGGTGTCACCGCAGTCGGCCGGCAGGTCTTCATTGCCGGCATGATCGGCTGGGACGCGCAGGGCGAGTTTCACAGCGATGATTTCGCTGCGCAGACCCGGCAGGCGCTGAGCAACATCGTCGCCGTGCTGGGTGAGGCCGGCGGCAGGCCCGAACACATCGTCCGCATGACCTGGTACGTGACCGACAAGCGCGAATACCTGGCCGCTGGCCGTGAGGTCGGGCAGGCCTTTCGCGAAATCATCGGCTCGTTCAACGCGGCAATGACCGCCGTCGAAGTCAAGGCCCTGATCGAAGACCGGGCCAAGATCGAGATCGAGGCCACTGCCGTGATTCCGGAGTGAGCAACATGCCTTCGAAGACCGCCCATGTAGACCGCTTCGCGTTCGACAATCTACCGGCCATCGGGCAGCAGCCCGAATTCGTGTTCGAGCTGCCGGAACTGCAGTTTCCCGACCAGCTCAACTGCGCCACCGAATTGCTCGACCGGCATGTCAGGGAAGGGCGTGGCGATCGGGTTTGTGTCAGGGTCCCGGGCGGTCCGGTGTGGACTTATGCACAGTTGTTGGACAATGCCGACCGAATCGCCCACGTGTTGGTTGAAGACATGGGACTGGTTGCAGGCAACCGTGTTCTGCTGCGTTCGTTCAACAAACCGATGATGGTAGCGTGCTGGTTTGCCGTCATGAAGGCGGGCGCCATTGCCGTCGCGACGATGCCGCTGCTGCGTGCGAAGGAGCTCGGGCAAATCATTGCCAAAGGGCAGGTCAGCCATGCCTTGCTCGACCAGGGGCTGCGCGGCGAGCTCGAAACAGCGATCGGCCAGCAGACGCCGTTGAAGCAGTTGTGCTGCTTTGGTGATCCGTCGCCGCAAGGGCTGGAAGCCTTGATGGAGCGGCACAAGCAGCCATTTGCCAACGTCGACACCGCGGCTGACGATTGCTGCCTGTTCGGCTTCACGTCGGGCACCACCGGCCAGCCGAAGGCGACGATGCATTTCCACCGCGACGTGATGGCGGCTTGCCTGTGTTTTCCGCCGCACGTGCTGCGCGCCGTGCCGGACGACGTGTTCATCGGCAGCCCGCCGCTCGCGTTCACGTTTGGCCTGGGCGGCTTGACGCTGTTCCCGATGCACATCGGTGCATCAACCGTGCTGATCGAGAAGGCCTCCCCCGACGCGCTGCTGGATGCGATTGTGTCCGAGCGCGCGACTGTGTTGTTCACGGCGCCCACGTCGTACCGCGCGATCGCCGCTGGGGCGCGCGAGCGCAAGATTTCGGTCGAGCACGGTGGCAGCCTGCGCAAGTGCGTGTCTGCTGGCGAGGCTTTGCCGGCAGCCACCCGAAGCCTGTGGCGGGACGCCACCGGCATCGAGATGATCGACGGCATCGGCTCGACCGAACTGCTTCACATCTTCGTCTCGGCCGACGAAACGAATGCCCGCGCCGGTGCGACCGGCATCGCCGTGCCGGGTTACCGGGCGGTCGTGATGGATGAAAACGGCAAGCCCGCTGCGCCGGGCAAGATCGGCAAGCTGGCGGTCAAGGGCCCGACCGGGTGCCGTTACCTCGACGACCCGCGCCAGTCGCAGTATGTGAAAGACGGCTGGAATTACACCGGCGACGCCTATCTGGTCGACGACGATGGCTACTTCCACTACCAGTCGCGCACCGACGACATGATCGTTTCTGCCGGTTACAACATCGGCGCGCCCGAGGTGGAGGACGCGCTGATGCTGCACCCGGCAGTGGCCGATTGCGCGGTGATCGGCGTACCGGACGAGCAACGTGGGCAGATTGTCAAGGCATTCGTCGTGTTGGCAGAAGGACATTCCAGTGACGACACGATGGTGCGGACGCTGCAGGAACATGTGAAGAACAGCGTCGCGCCGTACAAATATCCACGCCAGATCGAGTTCTGCGACGCGATGCCGCGCACCGAAACCGGCAAGTTGCAGCGCTTCAGGTTGCGCCCGACAGCCTGATAGCTGGCATGGTGAGCCTGGTCGTGTCTGACACCGGCATCCGCATTCCGTCGAAAATGCTGCCCCATGTTTTCGAGATGTTCACTCAGGGCGACCGCAGCTTCGACCGCACGCATGGCGGGCTCGGCATCGGACTGGCGCTGGTCAGGCAATTGATCATGATGCATGGAGGTAACGTGGAAGGGTTCAGTGGCGGCAAAAACAAGGGCACCACCATCGTCGCGAACCTGCGCGCCGCTGGCGGGTCGCAGGTGGAGCCGGCTTCGATGCCTTCTTCGCTCCCAGATCGATCGGAAAAGGCTGCCACCAGCATCAACGGCAGCGTGCTGGTGGTCGATGACAACCCGGACGTCGGAGACAGCCTGGCCGAATTGCTGCAGCTGGTGGGCTATGACACCGTGCTCGCGCGCAATGGCAAACAGGCGATCGAGGTGGCCACCAGCCACCGCCCGCATGTTGCCCTGATCGACATCGGTCTTCCGGACATCGACGGCCACGAAGTGGCGCGCCGCCTGCGCGCTGATCCGCGGGCTGACGGTATGGTTCTGATCGCGCTGACCGGATGGGGTCATGACGACGACCGGCGCCGTTCGCGGGAGGCCGGTTTCGACGAGCACCTGGTCAAGCCGGTCGATATCGACCGCCTGCTGGACATGCTGAACCGTTTCGGGCGGCCGAGCCGCGGCGACTGATGGCCTCCTGCCGGCCGGCGGTCGGAGCTTATGATGTGTTTTGACAGCGCATTGCCCGTTTTCCGGACTGCACCATGGAACTACCCAACCACACCCTCAGTGACCTGTTCAAGCAATTGGGTCTGCCAGCCGATCCGGCATCTATCGAGGCTTTCGTCGCCTCGCACCGCCCGTTGCCGGATGGCATTGCGGTGGCCGATTCGTCATTCTGGACGCCCAGCCAGGCTCAATTCCTGAGGGAGGCAATCCGCGCAGATGCGGACTGGGCCGAAGTGGTCGACTCGCTTGGCTCGATGCTGAGCCATCAGTCAGGCGGTCGCTGAAGCGCGGTTTCCGACCGCTCCGGACCCTGCCAATCATTCTCTGGGGTGGACTGGGCAGGTCACGACGGACTTCTGTCGACCTCGCTGCCGCGACGCTGCGACTTACACTGCCCGCAAACAAGGAGCAAGTCATGCCGACGAGCAGGAAAGCAGGCGGGACCGTGCGGGCGTCGATGCCGAAGCCGAAGCCGAAGCCGAAGCTGCCGGGGGCCAGGCCGCCGATGACGACGGCAGTTCGTCGCGATCCGGTGTCACCCCGGTCGGCGGCCGAATCGGTCCTTCCGGAGACGACCGCTTCGGTCGTGCGGCTTGCCAAAGAGGTGCGGCGCTGGACCGACAACGTGTTGGGTCTCGCCGGCAGCGCAACCGAGTTGTCTTTGCACTTGGCCAAGGCCGGTGCACGTGATCCCCGGAAACAGGCCGCGATTGCTGCGGCCGGGTCGATCCTGAAGAGCGCCCGCGAGACGGCCGGCATGACCACCAGGGAGGTGGGCAAGGCAATCGATTTCAGCGACATCGCGATGCTCGAGCAAGCCGAGGTCGGGAAGATCGCGTTGCCATTCGAGGTGATTCTGCGACTGGCAGCAGTTCTCGGGCGTCACGACCCCTTGACCTTTGCGATGCGGCTGGCTCGTTCGTATAACCCGACGCTCTGGAAGGGGCTCGAGGATCTCGGTTTGGGCCGGTTCGCGGTCCAGGCCGGGCGTGAGCGCGAACTGGCCAATATCTACCGTGCCAATGACGCTGCCAGGAGGCTTTCGGACGAGGACTTTGCGGCTGTGCTCGCGTTCGTGAAAACCGGCTTCGACGCGGCGGTGCTGTTCCGTGGAGAAGCGGTGAGCGCTGTCGCAGCCCGGTCAACGAAGCCTCATCGTGACGCCCCCGCTGGCGTAGCGGCTGGACAAAGCCAGCGAAAATAGAGCCTGCATGCCAAAACGGGGAAGCCAATTCGCCGCTTCCGCGTGGCAGGCAGCTGCATGAGCCTCTTTCCATCATTCTCCCGGGGGTGCGACCACTGATGGTTCCGTCGCGTCAGTCTTTGGGTGCGCGGGCGCTGGCGCCCTTGCTCATATTCTTGCTCGGAGCTGCCATTTCGGCGGCCGCCGGGCTGTGGCTGCAGCGAAGCAATCAGTTGCACGCCATCGACGATTTCGAGCGCGCGGTCGAGCGTGTGAACCGAGAAATCAGCCACCGCTTCGTCACCCCGGTCTATGGCCTGAATGGCGCACGTGGCTTGTATGCCGGCAGCACGCAGGTCGACCGTGCGACGTTTCGCGCGTATGTCGAGTCGCGCGATCTGGCGCAAGAGTTTCCGGGTGTTCGCGGTTTTGGCTTCATCGAACGCGTCACGCCTGACCTGCTGCCTGAATTCCTCAAGGCGCAACAGGTCGGCGGGGTACCGGAATTCAAGATGCATCGCCTGAGAGATGGCGATTCGTCTGAGCACTACATCATCAAGTTCATCGAACCCGAGACGCAGAACGAAAGCTCTCTCGGCCTGGACATCGGCTCGGAAGTGAGGCGACGCGTGGCTGCGCAGCAGGCGATCGATTCCGGCTTGCCGACCATCACGGCGCCGATCACACTGGTTCATGATCAACGGCGCCTGCCCGGGGTGTTGTTGTTTTTGCCCGTCTATGAACACCAGGCCACGCCAGGCAATCTCGCCGAGCGCCGCGCGACGCTGGTCGGACTGCTGTTTGCGCCGATCGTCATCAACGATTTATTGAAAGACATCGCAGAGATCCACCGCGACCGGATTCGCTTTCAGTTGTTCGATTCGGCCGATGATTCTCAACTCGAGTTCCAGGTCTTCGACTCGGTCGAGTCGCCGGATGCTGCTGTTTCCGACAGTTTGTTCAGCAAACAGGTCGCGTTGTTGCTGCCGGGTCGCACCCTGACCCTCAAAATCGACAGTTCGGCGCAGTTCGACGCTGAGGTTTCGTCATCGATCCCGTGGGCCGTTTTCGTCGCCGGCTTGCTCGCCAGTACGCTGCTGGCCTTGCTGTTGCAACAGCAGTCGAGCGGCCTCATCCGGGGCGAGGTGCTTGCCGGGCAAATGACCGCCGACCTCGATCGTCTGGCGCTGGTTGCTCGACGAACGTCGAACGCGGTCGCCATCACCGATGCCCAGCAGCGCATCACCTGGGTCAACTTGGGGTTCGAACGCATCACCGGCTACCCCGAATCCCAGGCAGTCGGCCAGACGCTGGACTTGCTGAGACACGATGGCAGCGACGCCGATACGCTGTACAGGCTTGATCAGGCGTTGCAAGCCGGCGCACCATTCACCGGCACGCTGGTTCGCCACCGCAGTGATGGTCGCCCTTATTGGACCGAAACCGAAATCCAGCCGCTTCGCGACGCCCGGGATGGGTTGTCCGGCTTCATGGTGATCGAATCGGACATCACCGATCGCAAGCGCGCAGAGGCGGCCCAGCAAAGGATGGGGGTCGACCTGCGGCGCAACAACGAGTTGCTGTCCAGCATTCTGGAGAACCTGCCTTGCGGGCTGAGCGTCTTCGACAATGATCTCAAGCTGGTGATCGCCAACCGGCAGTTCCGTGCCCTGCTCAGGTTTCCTGACCTGCTGTTTGAACCCCCTGTCATCCGCTTCGAGGACTTCGTTCGATTCAATGCCGAGCAAGGCGCTTACGGTAGCGGCGATGTCGAATCTCGAATTCGCTCGATTGTCGACCGGGCGAGGGGCAATCACGTGGCGCAGCAACTCGATCGCATGCCGCTCGAGCAGTCGATGCTGGAAATTCGAAGCGCGCCGCTGCCGGGCGGCGGATTCGTCAGCACCTACAGCGATGTCAGCTCGCGCATCAAAGCCGAGACCGAAGTAAAGCGCAGCGCCGAGTTGCTGCGCGGGGCGATCGATGCCATCGGTGAAGCCTTCGTCGTGTACGACGCCGACGACCGCTTGATGTTCTACAACGAAAAATACGACGAGATCTACCGCCCCTTGCCTGGTGTTCTGATACCGGGTGCAAGGTTCGAGGATGTTGTTCGCAGTGGTGCCGAGAGTGGCCGCATCCCGGCGGCTGTCGGGCGCGTCGACGAGTGGGTTGCCGAACGGGTCGCCGAGCACCATGCCGGCCATGCCACTTTGACCCAGCAACTCGACGACGGCCGCACATTGCGGGTCGTCGACCGGAAGATGCCCGATGGTCACACCGTGGGCTTTCGAATCGACGTGACCGAGCTGATGAAGGCAACCGAAACCGCTCAGGCGGCGTCGCGGGAGAAAAGTCAGTTTCTTGCCAATACCAGCCACGAAATTCGCACGCCGATGAATGCCATTCTGGGCATGCTGGCGCTGTTGAGCAAGACCGGTCTGACGCCGCAACAGGCCGATTACGCACAGAAAACCGAAAGCGCGGCGCGTTCACTGCTCGGTCTGCTCAATGACATCCTTGACTTTTCGAAGATCGAGGCCGGCAAGATGGCGCTGGACAGCCATCCGTTCAGCACCGATCAGATGCTGCGCGACTTGTCGGTGATCCTGGGTGCGCACATTGGCAGCAAGCGGGTCGAGGTGCTGTTCGATGTCGATGCGCAGCTGCCGCCTTGCCTGATCGGTGATGCCATGCGCCTGAATCAGGTGTTGATCAATCTGGGCAGCAATGCGATCAAGTTCACTGCGGCGGGCGAAGTGGTCGTCTCGCTGAAAGTCGAAGCGATCGACGAGAAGAATGCGAGCCTGCTGGTTGCTGTGAGCGATACCGGCATCGGCATCTCCCTGGAGAACCAGGCGCGAATATTCAGCGCATTCACGCAGGGTGAGGCTTCGACCACGCGGCGTTTCGGTGGCACCGGCCTGGGACTCAGCATCAGTCATCGCCTGGTCGATCTGATGGGCGGCACACTGCAAATCGAAAGCGCTGTGGGACAGGGCAGTCGGTTCGATTTCAGGATCCAGTTGCCGATCGGCAGAGGAGCCAACGTTGCCGAGTTGGCAGATGAAGCCGATGCGCCTGCGCCCGCCATGCGTGTGTTGATGATCGACGACAACCCGACCGCACGTGAGGTTCTCGACCGCATGGGAAAAAGCCTGGGCTGGCAGGTCGACCTCGCCGAAAGCGGCAAAGGCGGGCTCGAAAGTTTGCGCAATGCGGTCGCCGAAGGCGCTCCTTACCAGGCGGTATTCGTCGACTGGCTGATGCCATCGATGGACGGCTGGCAAACAAGCCGGCGCATCCACGAGCTTGGTCTCGCCGGCCAGGCACCGGTCGTCATCATGGTCACTGCGCACGGCCGCGCCATGATGAACCTGCGTGCCAGCGATGAACAGGCTTTGATCGATCGCTTCCTCGTCAAGCCAGTCACCGCATCGATGCTGGCCGAAGCCGTGGCCGACGCGCGGAGCCACAAGGCGTCCCCCGCCCGCGCGCGGAGTACGCCGTCGACGACGCAGCGCCTGGCCGGCCTGCGCCTGCTGGTTGTCGAAGACAATCCGAACAACCAGCAGATCGCCCGTGAATTGCTCGAGGCTGAAGGTGCGTCAGTCCAGATCGCGGGTGACGGCCAACAGGGCGTCGAGGCGGTTGCAGCTGCCGAGCGCGGATTCGATCTGATCCTGATGGATCTGCAAATGCCGGTACTCGATGGGTTCGCTGCCACCAGCCGTATTCGCCAGGACCTTGGGATGCAGGATTTGCCGATTGTTGCGATGACGGCCAATGCCATGGCAACCGACCGCGAGGCCTGCATCGCCGTCGGGATGAACGACCACATCGGAAAACCTTTCGATCTCGACAACCTGGTTCGCATCGTGAGACAGCACGCCGGTCGCGGCGAGGTGCCGATGGCGGCGGTAACCGAATCGACCACGCTACCGTCGCCGGTGGCGGATGCCGCAGCAGCAGCAGGCGTCGATATCGCAACGGCGATCAGCAGGCTGGGCGGGCGGCAGGATACCTATGAAAGGATGCTGCGTGCGTTCGTGAAGGAGCTGGTGTCGATGCGGCGGCAACTGGCTGAAATGTGCGACGGCGGCGACGTGCAGGGCTTAGCCAGGCTGTTGCATACGCTGAAAGGACTGGCAGCTACCTTCGGCGCCACCGCCTTGTCTGCCACCGCGGCGCAATGTGAGCGCCAGCTCGGCGCCGACAAATCGCGTGCAGCCATGCAATTGGCCGCCCAGAGCACCCGTCACGCGATCGATGTTGCCAGCCCGGGCTTGGGGGCATTGCTGTTGACGTTGAAGCCCGGATTGGACGAAGGCAGCGCCGCCACGCCGGGCGGCAATGCTGCCGACCGCCAGGCGATCCGCAGCGCCTTGCTGAAGCTGGCTGAGCTGCTGCGCCACGCCGATCCGCACCTCGTGCAGGTCCATGGGGACTTGCGGCGGAAAACGGCCGGCTTGCGCGATGAACGGCTGGCGGCGCTCGACAAGTCGATCACGGGCCACGACTACCAGGCGGCCTTGGTCTATTGCGATCAACTGATCGAGAGCTATCGGCGCTGACGGTATCGCACCGTCTCAGCTTAGCCGCACCGGCACGAAGATGCGATTGCCGTCGCGCATCACCAGCAACGCGATCTGCTTCGGCTTGCCCTTCAGCGAATCCCGCACCTGCTCGATCGATTCGACGCTGCGGCCATTGACTGCCAGCAACACGTCGCCAGCCTGAACGCCGGCTTTCTCCGCCGCGCCGCTCACGTCTTCGATCAGCAGGCCTTGATCGGTTTTGGCGATGTCGACCTGGCGCCGCTCTTCCGCGGTCAGCGGGCGCAGTGCGAGCCCGAGCTGATTGCCGCTGGCCGCATCTGCAGAGGCACCCGCCAGTTTGGTCGACTCGTCGGCACTGCCCAGCGTGACATCCAGATCGTGCCACGACTTGTCGCGCCAAACCTTCAGTCGAACCTGATCGCCAGGCGCCGACATGCCGATCTGGCTCGACAGCACCCCGGAGCGAACGACTGGTTTGCCGTCGATCTCGGTGATTACATCGCCCGCTTTCAGTCCGGCTTTGCCGGCTGCGCTGTTGGCAGTGACCTGCGAGACCAACGCGCCGTCCGGACGTGGCAAACCAAACGATGCGGCCAGCGCCTGATCGAGGTCCTGGATCTGAACGCCCAGGCGTGCATGGTGGGCCGAGCCGGTCTTGACGATCTGATCCTTGATATTCAGCGCCACGTTGATCGGAATGGCGAAGCTCAAGCCTTGATAGCCGCCGCTTTGCGAATAGATCTGCGCATTGATGCCGATCACAGAGCCGTCACCGTCGAACAGCGGTCCGCCGGAATTGCCCGGATTGATCGCCGCATCGGTCTGGATGAACGGCACCGCCGCATCACCGGGCAGCGAGCGGCCCTTGGCGCTGACGATGCCTTGCGTCGCGCTCTGTTCGAAGCCGAATGGTGATCCGATGGCAAGCACCGGATCGCCGACCTCGATCTGCTCGGGATTGCCAAGCCGCACGACCGGCAGGTTGCTGGCTTCGATCTTCAGCACCGCAACATCGGTCACCGGGTCAGTGCCCAGCACCTTGGCGGAAAACTCACGCCGGTCGCTCAACTTGACCATGACCTCCTTGGCATCGCGAACCACGTGAGCGTTGGTCAGGATCATGCCGTCGGCGCTGATGATGAAGCCCGAGCCCAGGCCGCGAAACGGCAGCTGTGGTTGCCGGCCCTGGCCTCGCGGATTCTGCATGCCGGGCATGCCGCGGAAAAACTGGAAGAACGGATCGTTCTCCATTCCGGGCGGGAGCCCCTGCGTTTCGAGGCTGGCCTTGTGACTGCCTTCGACAGTGATGCCGACCACGGCGGGGCCGCTTTGGCGCACGATGGCCCGAAAGTCGGGCGCACCATTGTCTCTGCTCAGGCGCGGTACCGGCTTGCTGTCGGCAACCTGAGTGGATGAAATCGGTTGTGCCGTTGCAGTTTGAGTGTGGTTGTCGGCCTTCAGCCACTGAGGCAGGGCAAATGCGGCAGCAGTTCCTCCGGCGAGTACTCCCGTGGCGACGAGCGCCGCGGTCAAGGGCTTGTAAGTCATGGTGCTGGTCCTTCTGGATTGAATGGTGCGGAACACTCCGCAGCCGTACAGTCTCGGACCTGCCGATGAGGCTTCGATTAGCTGTCGATGAAGCGAAAATTAGGATCCCGGTGTGAACTGTGGTGCCGGAAACAGGAGGCTGACGCGCAGGCCGCCAAGTGGCGAGTCGTCGAGGCGGACACTTGCACCATGCTGTTCGGCAATGCCTCGAACGATCGCCAGACCCAGTCCGGATCCTTCGGTTTCGGTCGAGTGCCGACGGTAGAAGCGGTCGAACACGCGGCTGCGTTCCTCGGCCGGGATACCAGCGCCGGCATCGTCGACATGCAGCGTCGGCGTGCCGCCGGCTTCTTCGACTGTCAATTCGATCCAGCCTCCGGCCGGCGCGTGGCGAATCGCGTTGTCGACGAGGTTGCGGATCAACAGGCTCAAGGCGGCTTCGTCGCCATCGACGAACACCGGTGTTTCGCCATTGCGCTGCAGCGATTGCTTCTTGGCGACCGCCAGCGGCACCAGATCGGCCATCACACTGCGCGCCAGCTCGGCAAGATCGAGCCTGCTGGGGGCGATTGGGGGCGCCCCCGGTTCGTGGCGCGCCAGCGCCAGCAACTGCTCGACAAGTCGCGCAGTACGATCGATGCCGGATCCGAGTGCAGCCTGAGCCTGCGAACGCGCATCGTGCTCATCGGCCTGCTCCAGCACCTTCATCTGAAGTTTCAGTGCGGTCAGTGGTGATCGCAGTTCGTGCGCTGCGTCTGCGATGAAGGCGCGTTGGCCATCGAGCGCTTGTCGCAGACGCTGCAGCAATTCGTTGAGCGCACGAACCAGCGGTGCAATTTCGTCAGGCAGATCCTGCGTGGGCAGTGCGATCAGCGAGCGGGCGTCACGCTTGCGCACACCCGCTGCAACCACCGACAGCGGCCGCAGGATCATCGCTGCCAGCCACCAGATGACGATGGCCAGCAGCGGCGCGACGATGACCAGCGGCGCAATGCTGTTCAGCGCCGCTTCGGTTGCCAACTGGCGACGGATCCGCCGTGGCTGAGCAACCTGAATCACCCGGTCGTTGCTGATGACGCTGAAGGTTCGCCAGATCTCTGATTGCACATTCAGATCGGCAAAGCCCAGCAGGGCGCGCGCCGGCAACACGCTGTGCGGGCGCGAGGCGTAGATGCTGCGACCATCGGCGGTCCAGATCTGCACGACGAAGTCCAGTTCTTCATTGTTCAACGCGCGCGCCTGATCGGGTCTGATCTCGCCCTGATCGCGCAGCGACAAGGCCATTTGTCGCAACTGGTAGTCGAACAACGTTTCGGTTTCGGCAAGCACCGTTCGATACGCCACCAGCCCCATGAGCAAGGCCGCAACTGCCAGCATCGCGAGCAGCATCAACAGCAGCCGCAGCCGGATCGACGTCATGAGCCGGAATCCGGCACGGCTTCGGCTGCCAGGAAATAGCCGACACCGCGCATGTTGCCGATGAAGTCGGCGCCGAGCTTGCGACGCAACTGATGCACATACACCGAGACCGCATTGCTCTCGATTTCCTCTCCCCAGCCGTAGAGTCGATCCTCGAGTTGCGCGCGTGACAGCACGGCGCCTGGACGCACCATCAGTGCTTCGAGTACCGCGAGCTCGCGTGAAGACAGCAATACCGGTTGGCCGTCGCGCAAGACCTGCCGGGTTGCAGGATCGAGGCTGACGCCGCGATGCTCGAGCAAGGGTTGGCTGCGTCCGCCATGGCGACGCATCACCGCGCGAATCCGCGCTTTCAGTTCCTCGAGTTCGAACGGCTTGACGAGGTAATCGTCGGCGCCCGTATCAAGGCCGCGAACCCGATCACCTGGAGCATCGCGTGCGGTCAACACGATCACCGGTGTCTGGTCTTTCCTGCTGCGGAGTGCGGCCAGCAGGTTCAAGCCGTCCCCGCTCCCGAGCCCGTCGCTGCCTGGGCCACCTGGGCCGCCTGGGCCACCTGGGCCACCTGGGCCACCTTTTGGCAGCCCGAGATCAAGCAAGACCAGATCGAAGCGTTCGCTGGCCAAGGTGGCTGATGCTGCGGACTCATCGCGTACCCAATCCACTGCGTGTCCCTCGCCACGCAGCGCGCAGCGCAGGCTTTCGCCGATCATCTTGTCGTCCTCGATCAGCAGCAGGCGCATCGGAAATGGAAGGCTGATTTCGTGTGGAAGGTGGGCCGCGCCGAGGCTGGCATCTCGACGCATGACGCTGGGAGCGGGGTGGTTCGGACGTGTGACTGACTTTAACGTGTAAGGGTCCCACACTGGCCGGCGTAGGAAGCAGCCCACAGCTCGATGCGTGGCCGGCCGATTCATGTCTCTCGGGGCACATGTGAGCATTGCGCGATGTCACCTTCCGTTGAAACGTCATGACTGCCGCCGTTTCGCCCTCCAAGCACAGCTGGATACGTCCAGGTCGGATTGCGGCGAGTGTGTTGGTGTTGCTGATTGCATTTGTTGCGGTGTCTGAGTGGGCCGGATGGCCATTCCTGGCGGGTCCGATGCAATCCGGATTGAGTGATGCCCTGGATCGCCGGGTTCTGCTGTTTGACCGGGTTGACGACAAGGCCGAGGCGTCCGTGGGTCTTTCGCCTGCCGATGCAAGTGTTGATCACGCCAATGGCGTCACGATTCACCTACTTGGCGGAATCGACATCAAGGCCGCACGCATCGAGATCGGGGCGCCGAGCTGGAGCAAGGGTCCCCCGACCTTGATGGCCTCGGACGCACGCATCGGCTTGCGTTACATCGACTTGTGGCGCGCCTCGCGCGGCGAGCAAGTGGTGGTTCGGCGGATTGCCGCCGATCGCCTGGAACTGGCGCTCGAGCGCGATGCAGATGGTCGCGCCTCATGGCAGTTTGGCGAAAAGAAAGAGAAGCAATCCGAGCCGGCCACGCGCCTGCCGGTGATCGAAGAGATGCTGGTGCATTCGGGGCGGCTCGATCTGAAGGATGCGCAGCTTGATTCTTTGGTCGAGGCTAAATTTTCACTTCTCGAAGCTGCTGCCAGCAGTGCAAAAAATGGCTCCGGCTCCAGCAAATTGGAATCGAATGTGCCGGCCGGATTGAATGTCGATGCGACCGGCCGCTACCGCGCCTTGCCGATCAAGTTGCAGGCCCGCTCATCGGGTGCTCTCGGCTGGGCCGGTGATGGGACCATGCCCATCAAGCTGGAAGGCAGTGTCGGGCACGCCCACTTGAGCTTCGATGGATCGTTGCGTGGTGTATCTTCGATGGCTGCATTGAACGGCGCCTTTTCATTGTCAGGCCGCTCGCTAGCGGCAGTGGGTGATGTGATCGGTGTCACCCTGCCGACAACGCCGGCGTTCACGGTTCGGGGATCGCTCGACAAGCGCGAAGAAGTCTGGAGTACCAAGGTCAATGACGCGCGCATTGGTGAAAGCCGCCTGACTGCAGCGCTCCGGTACGACGCTGGAGCAAAACGCCCGCTGTTGGAAGGCCGGGTCGGTGGCTCCCGCCTGCTGCTGCAGGATCTGGGTCCGGCCATCGGGACGACGCAGGAAGTTGATGTCGCAAATCCGGTCAAAAAGGTTTCGACCAAGCCGGCCGGCCGCGTCCTGCCGGCGCGTGAGTTCGATTTGCCGTCCCTGCGGGCAATGGACGCCAACATCCTGCTCGGCTTCGATGAGCTCGACCTCGGTACCGGACGGTTGGAACCGCTGGCCCCGATGCGTGCCCATTTGGTGCTGCAGGATGCAGTGCTGACCATCAAGGACATCGACGCGCGAGCCGCATCCGGCAGTCTGGCCGGGATGCTCAGTCTTGATGGCCGCAAGCCCATCGCACTGTGGCATTCGGATTTGCGTTGGCAAAACATCAGGCTCGAAAAGTGGCTGAATATTCAGCGCAAGGATGGCGAGCCACCATACATCACAGGGCGGCTAAACGGCCGGACAAAGTTGGATGGACAAGGCAAGTCGACCGCCCAGATTCTGGCCAGCTTGAATGGAACCATGCATGCGCAAGTGCGCGATGGCACCGTGTCGCACCTCATCATCGAAGGCGCGGGCCTTGACATCGCGCAGGCGCTGGGCGTATGGATCAAAGGCGACGAACCGCTGCCGATGAGTTGCGCCTTGACTGAGCTGCGGGTCGAAAAGGGCGTGATGAAGCCGCAGGTAATGGTCGTCGATACCCGGGATTCAACCGTCTGGGTCGACGGCGCGATATCGCTGGTCGACGAGTCGCTCGATTTGCGTGCAGTCGTCTCGCCGAAGGATTTCAGTCCACTGTCGCTGCGCACGCCGGTTCTGGTGGGTGGCACGATGGGATCACCTGAAATTTCGCTCGCGAGCAAGCCGCTGGCTGGCAAGGTCATCGCCGCCGGTCTTCTGTCGTTGCTCAACCCGTTGGCAGCCTTGATCCCGTTGATCGATACCGGAACGGCCGACGACACCGTCTCGGGATGTGCGGCTTTGGCGGCGAAAGCCGAACAACGCAGGCAGGCGGCGAAGTCCTGATCGGCGCCAGGAGTCTCGAGGGTCAGCGAAGCCGGAAAGTATTTGACGATGTAACTAAGTTACATCAGAATCGGGTTTTGCATCGGAAGCGGTAACCAGATCCGCAGTACGCGAATGAACCCGACCGTCCAACTGGTGACCGAGCGAATCCAGGCGCGCAGCAAATCTTTGCGGCAGGCTTATCTGGCCAGGGTCCAGGCGATCATTGACCGTCCCCGCGGGCCTGATCGCATGGGTTGCGCGAATGTTGCTCACGCATTTGCGGCGCTGCCGAACAACGATAAATTCCGGGTCGTCGCCGAGAAGGCGCCGAACATTGCGATCGTCAGTGCCTACAACGACATGTTGTCGGCACATCAGCCCTACGAATCGTTTCCCGAGGTGATTCGCGATCAGGCGCGGCGGCTCGGGGCGACCGTTCAGGTGGCCGGCGGCGTCCCCGCGATGTGCGACGGCGTGACCCAGGGCTTGCCGGGCATGGAGTTGAGCCTGTTCTCTCGCGACACCATCGCGATGTCGACCGCCATCGCATTGACCCACGATGTATTCGACGCAGCCCTGCTGCTGGGCGTGTGCGACAAGATCGTTCCAGGGCTGCTGATCGGCGCGCTGCATTTCGGTCATCTGCCTTGTGTCTTCGTACCGGCCGGGCCAATGAGCAGCGGCTTGTCGAATACCGAAAAATCGAAGGTGCGCGAGCAGTACGCTCAGGGCAAGGTCGGGCGCGACCAGCTGATGGAGGCCGAGTCGGCTGCTTATCATGGGCCCGGCACCTGCACCTTCTACGGCACGGCCAACAGCAATCAGATGCTGCTCGAGGCCATGGGCCTGCACGTGCCAGGAGCAGCCTTCGTTCACCCCCATGCCAGCTTGCGCGAGGGATTGACTCGTGAGGCGGTCGACCGGGTGCTGGCCATCACTCGTTCGGCCGATGGCGGTCGCGCCTTCCAGCCGATCGGCCGGTTGGTCGATGAGCGAGTGATCGTCAACGCGATGGTGGCGCTGCTGGCCACCGGCGGATCGACCAATCACCTCATCCACTGGGTTGCGGTTGCCCGCGCGGCCGGCATCCTGATCGACTGGAGCGACTTTGCCGAGCTGTCGCGCGCGACCCCGTTGCTGGCCCGCGTTTATCCCAACGGCAAGGCCGACGTGAATCAATTTCAGGCAGCCGGCGGGCCGGGCTTCGTGATCCGCAAACTGCTCGATGGCGGCTTCATGCATGACGATGTCGCCACCGTCAGCGGCCGCGGCATACACGCTTACGGCGAAATCCCGCAACTGGCGCAAGATGGTGCTCAGATCAGCTGGTTTGCGCCGTCTGAAGCCGACGCTGACGATGCAATCGTGCGCCCGGTCGAGCGGCCGTTCAGTTCGCACGGGGGGCTGCAGTTGCTGACCGGCAACTTGGGTCGCGCGGTCATCAAGGTGTCGTCGGTGCCCGACGACCGGCACGTTATCGAGGCGCGTGCCATCGTGTTCGATACCCAAGAAGCCTTGTTGCAGGCTTTCAAGGATGGCGAACTCGAACGCGATTTCGTCGCGGTTGTCCGCTTTCAGGGGCCAAGGTCGAACGGCATGCCCGAATTGCACAAACTGACGCCGCCGTTGGCGGTGTTGCAAGGCAAGGGATTTCGCGTCGCGCTGGTCACCGATGGACGGATGAGCGGCGCATCGGGCAAAATTCCGGCGGCGATCCATGTCAGCCCCGAGGTTCTCGCTGGCGGACCACTCGGCAAGGTGCGCAACGGCGATCTGATCAGACTCGATGCACCAGCCGGGGTGCTCGAAGTCATTGTCGATGCCGATCAATGGGCGGCACGTGAACAGGCCGCGCTGCCGGAAGAGCTGCTGCACATAAATGCTCACGGCCTCGGTCGCGAACTTTTTGGCGGAATGCGCCGCAATGTACTCAGCGCAGAAGAGGGTGCTGTCACCTGGTTGTAAATCGGCGATGGCATTGACTTAGGATGTACGCCTTGTTACACCCTTCGAAGGTCACTTCACTCCCGATTTGCGGATCGGTTTTTCAGGACCAACTCAAATGAAAACGCTTGCATTGGCCAGCCACGGTCCGGTGATTCCAGTCATCGTGTTGCGGCGGCTCGAAGACGCGGTGCCAGTTGCCGAGGCCTTGTTGGCCGGCGGGGTCAAAGTGCTCGAGATCACCTTGCGCACGCCGGCGGCGC
Organism: Burkholderiales bacterium; assembly: GCA_038221635.1. Classification (GTDB taxonomy): domain Bacteria; phylum Pseudomonadota; class Gammaproteobacteria; order Burkholderiales; family Burkholderiaceae_C; genus Ideonella_A. Next base: position 843 of record JBBRID010000010.1, on the reverse strand, counting down.
TGAAGTGCATCGAGGCGATTGCCGGCGCTGTCCCGGATGCAATTGTCGGCGCTGGCACGGTGCGCAGCGCGGGCGACGCTCGTTCGGCGCTGAATGCCGGCTGCAGGTTTGCCGTCAGCCCGGGCTATACCAGCGCGGTCGGCAAGGCCTGCCGCGATGCCGGCCTGATGTTGTTGCCTGGCGTGGCAACGGCCAGCGAGATCATGATGGCCCAGGGCGATGGCATGGAGATTCTCAAATTTTTTCCCGCCACGGCGGCGGGCGGCATACCGATGTTGAATGCCTGGGCGGGTCCGTTCCCGGATGTGGTGTTCTGCCCGACGGGGGGCATCACGCTGCAGACGGCACCACAATTTCTGGCGCTGCCGAACGTCAAAGTCTGTGGTGGATCCTGGCTGACTCCAGCAGAACTCATCGACGCCAAGGACTGGAAAGGCATTACCAAGCTGGCACGCGAAGCCAGTCAGTTGCGCGCAGCCACCTGATTTTCGTTGTCGAAATGAAGAACCTGTGCAACATGACGATGCGATCGCATACCGTGCATTGCAGACACATCAACAGGGGATTCTGCTGACGGATGTATCGCGGTGAGTGCCGAATGGCGAGAATTCGCAGTTGAATGTCCTGTCCTGCACGGCTGGAGAAACTTTGATGACTGCAACATTTTTGCGCCGGGATCGGGCCTTGGTAAGCGTGGTCCGGCTGACGCTGACGGCGTGCCTTGCTGCGCTGCTCGGTGCCTGCGCCAGCATCTCGGAAAGGCTGCCGGGACCAGGTGGTGGGGGGCCCGGGGGGGCCGGCCCCCCACAAACCGATGGCCCCCCCCCCACCCCCATCGCCCCA
>JBBRID010000009.1:0-21996 GCA_038221635.1 Burkholderiales bacterium | reverse complement strand
AATTCTCGCGGCGCGTGCCGCTGAAAAATTCGGTGTGCCTTTCACGCTATCGACCATGAGCATCTGCTCGATCGAAGACATCGCGGCGCACACCAAGGCGCCGTTCTGGTTCCAGCTCTACTGGATGCGCGACCGCGATTTCATGGACCGGCTGATGGACCGCGCAAAAGCAGCTGGTTGCTCGGCGCTGATGCTGACGCTGGATCTCCAGGTGATGGGGCAGCGCCACAAGGATCTAAAGAACGGAATGACCGCGCCGCCGAAGCCGACACTCGCCAACATCATCAATCTGATGATGAAACCGCGCTGGTGCCTGGGCATGGCCGGCACGCGCCGCCACGGTTTCGGCAACCTGATCGGCCACGCCAAGGGCGTCAGCGACATGAGTTCACTCGGGACCTGGACCAAGGAACAGTTCGATCCCAAACTCGACTGGAACGATGTCGAATGGATCAAGAAGCGCTGGGGCGGCAAGCTGATCCTGAAAGGCGTGATGGACATCGAGGACGCCCGACTGGCCGCCGACAGTGGCGCCGATGCGGTGGTGGTCTCCAACCACGGCGGCCGCCAACTCGACGGCGCGCCATCTTCGATCGCCGCGTTGCCGGCGATCGCCGAAGAAGTCGGCTCCCGGATCGAGGTCTGGATGGACGGCGGCATCCGCAGCGGTCAGGATGTTCTGAAGGCCTGGGCGCTCGGCGCCCGTGGCACCCTGATCGGCCGTGCCTTTCTTTACGGGCTGGGCGCGATGGGTGAGAAAGGCGTCACCAAATGCCTGGAGATCATGCACAAGGAACTTGATGTCACGATGGCGTTTTGCGGCCATACCGACATCAGCAAGGTCGATCGCGCCGTGCTGCTGCCGCGCAGCGTCGAACGCCTGACCCCTCCGGGATAAAGGATGCGCCGCCGGGTCGAGCGCGCATCAAGGCCGTCGCAAGCAAGCTGTAAGCCGAACGGGAAGCTGGGCGTTCACGTCCACAGGTTGGGCACCGGGTGAGCTCACTGGCTCGAGCAAACGCATTGCGGATTTTGGCGCCCACGTCAAGTTCCTTGCGGCCATTGGCGCGCGGAAATTCAACCTGTCGCGCCCGATGTTGGTAATTGGTGGGCCAAGGGCAAATCCTCCTTGCCGTTCGCGAATGCTCAGAGTAAAACCCATTCGGCAACATACCGGTACGTCGACACTCGTCTGTCCGCTTGCTGTCACACCCCTCGCGAAACCACGCTAAATTAAATCAGTTATCTGGAGATATTGATGCGCAGATTCAGAAGTCTCGCTCTGCATGGCCTATCGGCCATCGCAGTTGCAGCTGGCGCCTTGGCCTCACCGGCCTTTGCTCAAGCCGGCAAGTCAGTCGGCAGCAACACGTACATCGTGCAGTTGTCGGCCTTGCCGGTTGCCACCAACCCTTCGACCGCGGCACCGGCAGGCGGCAAGCTGGACTCGAGTTCACCGGCGGTGCAGGCCTATATGGCCAGCCTGGCGGCGCAGCAGAACGCTGTGATGGCCAGCGCAGGCGTCACGAATAAACTTTATACCTACGGCTATACCTTCAACGGTTTCGCCGCACAGATGACCGCCGAGCAGGCGGCCAAGCTATCCAAAACCGCCGGCGTCGTATCGGTAAACCAAAGCGAGATTGCTCAACTCGACACCGCGACGACACCCGCCTTCCTGGGCCTGACCGGACCTAACGGCTTCTACTCCCAGAGCGGTGCCAAGGGTGAGAACGTCATCATCGGCATCGTTGACAGTGGTGTGTGGACAAATCACCCGAGTTTCGCAGGCGCTGGCTTCGGCGCGCCGCCTCCCAAGTGGAAAGGCACCTGCCAGACCGGCCAGGGGTTCACCGCTGCCGAGTGCAACAACAAGCTGATCGGCGCGCGCTTCTACAACGTGGGGCCGGGCGGCAATGCCGGCGTCACAGCGAAGTTTCCGCAAGAGTTCAATTCGCCGAAAGATGCCGACGGCCACGGCACGCACACTGCGTCGACTTCCGGCGGCAATGAAGGTGTTTCGACGGCGGGTTCCGTTGCAGCGGCCTTCGGCACGATCAACGGCATTGCGCCGCGCGCTCGCGTGGCAATCTACAAGGCTTGTTGGGGATCGACCGGTCAAGTCGGTACCGGTTGCTACACGCCCGACACCGTGGCGGCCATCGATCAGGCCGTGGCGGACGGCGTCGACGTGATCAACTACTCGATCAGCGGCACGCAGTCCGACGTCACCAATCCGGTAGAGGTTGCATTCCGCAACGCCGCCGCAGCCGGCGTCTTTGTCGCCGCTTCGGCAGGCAACAGCGGGCCAGGCAATTTCCAAGTTGCCCACCCCAGCCCGTGGATCACCACTGTGGCCGCGGCAACACACAATCGCGCAACGACCGGCATCTTGACGCTGGGCAGTGGCGCAACCTTTACCGGCGCTTCAGTGGCGATCACAGCCGTTCCAGCAGGAACGCCGATGATCCTGTCGAGCAGCGCGATTCGGGCCGGGCGCACCCTCAACGATGCCAACCTGTGCTTTTCGTCGAAGGACGCAGGCGGCAACGCACTGGATCCGGCATTGGTCGCTGGCAAGATCGTCGTCTGTGACCGGGGTGTGACCGACCGGGTCAACAAGAGCCTGGCCGTTCAGGAAGCCGGCGGCGTCGGCATGATCCTGATCAACCCGACCGCCAACACCACGGTGTCCGACTTCCATGCGGTGCCATCGATCCACCTGAACAACGACGTTCGTACCGCGGTCCGGACCTACGTGGCCGGTCCGACACCGACGGGTGCCATCAGCCTGGGCATGATCTCGCTCACCAACCCGGCGCCGACCATTGCGTCGTTCTCGTCGCGCGGCCCGATTCCATCGAATGCAGCCAATGTGAACATGTTGATCAAGCCCGATATCAGCGCACCGGGCGTGGATATCCTGGCTGGCTCTTCGCCAATCGGCAACGCCAATGCGAGCATTTTTGCGTTGCTGAGCGGCACATCGATGTCCAGTCCGCACATCGCGGGTATTGCAGCTTTGATCAAGCAGGCTCGTCCGGGATGGTCGCCGATGGCGATCAAGTCGGCAATGATGACGACTGCAGGCAATGTATTGGATGGGTCGAGAGACAGCATTGGCGTCCTTGCCATGCACGGCGCCGGATTTGTCAATCCGTCGGCAGCATTGAACCCTGGTCTGGTGTTCGATTCTGGTGTGAGTGACTGGAACTCCTACTTGTGCGGCCAGGGGCTGATCAGCCAGCCAAGTTGCTTGTTCTTCAATATCGACGCCAGTGACCTCAATCTGCCATCGATCGGTGTGTTCAATCTGGCCGGCAGCAAGACCGTCAAGCGCAGGGTCACCAACGTCAGTGGCGCCACGCAGACATTCACTTCGACTGTCGCCGGCCTGGCTGGTTACAACGTCGTGGTGAGCCCGGCATCCCTGACGGTTGGCGCTGGGCAGACGGCTGACTTCACGGTGCAGATCACCAGAACGACGGCGGGGACCGGTAGCTATTCTGCTGGTTCTTTGACCCTGACCAGCGGCGCAACGACAGTGCGGATACCGATGCAGGTTCATTCGACTACCGACGTTGCGAACGCACCGGCGCAGGTCTTTGGGACCGGCGGCTTGATGAAGGTCAAGCTCAACATCGGCTACACCGGGCCTTTCTCTGCGACAGTACGTGGTCTGATTGCGCCGCAGCTCAATTCGGGGACAGCCAGTACCAACAGTTCACAGACCTTCCCGGTTGTGGTCCCTGCTGGCACGACGTACGCGCGCTTCTCGCTATTTGACGCAGATGTCAAGCCGGGTAGCGACATCGACATCATCGTTCGCGATCCAGGTGGTGCAACTGTCGGAACTGGCTTCAACGGCAACTCCCAGGAAGAAGTCAGCCTGGTGAATCCGGCAGCGGGCACCTACACAGTCGAGGTCGCTGGCTTCAATGTCAATGGCACCTCGCCGTTCAAGCTGCACAGCTGGGTGCTTGGTACCGCGTCAGCGGGCAACGTCCAGGCCTATGCGCCGTCATTCGTGACCGCGGGTCAGACCATCGAGATCTCTTTGATCCCACTGCCTTGGGGGCTGAGCTACGGTACCCGGTACCTTGGCTCGTTGGCCTACTCGGGCAACCCGAACCTGCCTGCACCGACGATCATTCGACTCGATCGTTGATTCGAGTCTGCAAATGACAAAACCGGGCCGAAAGGCCCGGTTTTTTTTCGCCCTCAGTGGGCGCAGTTCTGTTGAAGGGATCTGACAGCCGGGCAGACGACCCGTTCGTATCGGCCGGGTCAGTGCTGGCTCATCGCGCGGTTTGATCCACGCGCAGACTTCAGACCTTGCTGTTATAGCCGCCAGGCACGGGATCAGTGGCCCGTTTGGCCGGGCACAGGATCACGCCACCGCGCTCGCCGGCGTGGTAGTCGAGCTCGCCGGCAGGCCCCCGCAGGCGGACCCTGAACCCGGGAACGAGTGCCTGGGTATATTCGACGCCAGGCATGGGGCAGCCGACGCTGCCATTCGACCAGGTCACACGCTCGGCGCTGATCAAGGTCAGGGAATCGGCTGCCGCCCCGGTCACACGGGCTGCATCGGCACGCGCCAAGCGCACCGCCGAGTCGAGGTCTAGACGCTGCATGACGCCACCCTTTCCTGCTTCAGCCTCGGCGGCGCCAGCGACCGGAGCCGCCGCCAACTGCCGCGGCCCGCACGCAACTGCAACCGAGCTTGCCAGCAGAGTGACCATGAGTGTGAGAAATTTCATCATCAACGATCATGCACCAAAACAGGCCGGTGTCTAGGCTGGGGTTCAAAGCTGCCCGTTGTCGAAGGTGTTGCAGTCGGCCATGCGGCCTGACGCCAACCCGCGCTTGAACCAGGCGACGCGCTGCGCACTGGTGCCGTGGGTAAAACTCTCGGGTCGAACCGTTCCGGTGGACTGGCGCTGCAAGGCGTCGTCGCCAATCTGCGACGCCGCGTTCAGGCCTTCCTCGATGTCACCCTGCTCGAGCCAGCCCTTGGCTTGTTGCGAATGTTTGGCCCAGATGCCGGCAAAGCAGTCGGCTTGCAACTCGAGCCGCACGCTCATCGCATTTTGTTGCGCCTGGCTGACCCGCCCGCGCATCGCGTCGACCTTGTCGGAGATGCCGAGCAGGTGCTGCACATGGTGGCCGACTTCGTGCGCAACCACATAGGCCTGCGCAAAATCGCCCGGCGCGCCGAGGCGGTTTCGCATGGTGTCGTAGAAGCTCAGGTCGATATAGACCTGTTCATCCCCCGGGCAGTAGAAGGGTCCCATCGCCGATTCACCACGGCCGCACGCTGTCGGATAACTACCACGAAAAATGTTCAGTCGCGGCGCGCGATAACTCATGCCGGCGGTCTTGAAACTCTCTGTCCAGACATCTTCGGTACTGGCCAGGATGGCCGCGACGAAGCGCGCCGAGGTGTCGTTGGCTGCCGGCGCCTGACCTTGGGTTCTTGTCGGTGCCGGGCCCTGGGAGTCGCCGTCGAGCAGGCCCAGCACAGTCAGTGGGTTGACGCCGAAGATCCAGCCAGCCACCAACGCCACTACCACCGAGCCGATTCCGATGCTGCGCCCACCGCCCAAACCTCGGCCCCCGCCGGAGCCGCGAACATCGCTGACGTTGTCGCTTTCGCGTTCACCCTGCCATTTCATTTCGTGCTCCCGGCTGTAGAGATGCTCTATGCTTTTGGCAGGGTGACACCGCGCTGGCCCTGGTATTTGCCGGCACGGTCCTTGTAGCTGGTTTCACAGACCTCATCGCTCTCGAAAAACAGCACCTGCGCGCAGCCTTCGCCCGCGTAGATCTTGGCTGGCAACGGCGTCGTGTTGCTGAATTCAAGCGTCACGTAACCTTCCCATTCGGGCTCGAAAGGAGTCACATTGACGATGATTCCGCAGCGCGCATAGGTGCTCTTGCCCAGGCAGATGGTCAACACATTGCGCGGAATTCGAAAATACTCGAGTGTTCGCGCCAGCGCAAAGCTGTTCGGCGGGATCACGCAGACATCGTTGTCCATATCGACGAAACTGCGCTCGTCGAAATTCTTCGGATCGACGACGGTGCTGTAGATGTTCGTGAACACCTTGAATTCGGGAGCACAGCGAATGTCGTAGCCGTAGCTGCTGGTGCCATAGCTGACGATCTTCTGACCGTCGGCTGAATGCCTGACCTGGCGCGGCTCGAACGGCTCGATCATGCCGTGCTGCTCGGCCATACGGCGTATCCACTTGTCGCTCTTGATGCTCATCGGGCTCGGGTTGCAGACTGCGCGGCGCGGCCGCATCAGCTGATTCTAGGTTCCCCGACTGTTTCCTCAGACAGAGGGCCGTTTCGGCTCGGGCTGGGCGTCGAAACGATCGAATCCGCAGTAGCAGATGAAGTGCCGATTCGTCGCACGGCCAAACAGCGCCAAGCCCAGGCGCTGCGCCACCTCATGGCCCATTTGCGTGATGCCGCTGCGCGAAACAACCACCGGCACACCCATCTGTGCCGCCTTGATGACCATTTCACTCGTCAGGCGCCCAGTGGTGTAGAAGACCTTGTCGCCGCCTTTCATGTCGCGCAGCGCCATCCAGCCCGCGATCGTGTCGATTGCATTGTGGCGACCAACATCCTCGACGAAATGAAGCAGTTCGGCCTGCCGGAACAGCGCGCAGCCATGCACAGATCCAGCCGACTTGTAGGTGCTTTCCTGAAGCCTCATAGCATCGAGCAGGGCATACAAGGTGGCTTGGCTCAGCCGCGCGGATGGGTCATTCGACGCAGGCAGCTCGACCGTATCGAGAGCGCCCATCAGATCACCGAAAACCGTGCCTTGGCCGCAGCCGGTGGTCACCACGCGTTTTGCCGTCTTCTCCTCGAAACCCGCAATGCCGCCGCGAGTCTTGACCGCCGCGGCGCCGACTTCCCAGTCGACGGTGATCGAATCGATCTCGGCTAGCGACTCGACGAGACGCTGGTTGCACAGGTAACCGAGCACCAGCAATTCGGGGGCGGCGCCAAGCGTCATCAAAGTGACGAGTTCACGCTTGTCGACAAAAACCGTCAGCGCACGTTCGGCCGGAATCGAGATATCGCGCCAACTGCCGAATTCATCGATCGCGCGGATGGCATGGGTCAGTGGCGCGCTGGCGCGGGTCAGTCGAGGCAGAATCATCTCGCAACGCTAAACGAAAAGCGCAACGAGGTCAGTCAGGCATCGGGAATCGCCCTGATATCGCCGCTCAGGAAGGAGAGCCGCGTGCTCGTCCGTCTCAGGATTTAGCCGCGGACGCTGCGGGAGCTGCGGGAGCTGCCGGGGTGACGGTTGCCGGTCGCGAATGCGCCCCGGCCTTTTCCAAACTCGCTGAGTCAGGCGCAGCGGCGACGTAGGGGCCAGGATCGGTACATGCCTCTGTAGCGATCGGCGTTGCGGTTTCCTTGGCGTTGAGCAGCCGCTTGGCCCGGTAGCTCGCTGCGACACGGTCCTGCGTCTGGCACAGTTGGTAGGACGCAACCTTGTTGCTCCAGGCCGTCTTGGGAGCCGCTTCAGCGGCCTTGGCCTTCGCTTCTTCAGTGGGCGGAGGCAACTTGGCCACGGACAACTGGGCAGAAAACGCACAGGCCAACACAATGGTCAGACGCGAGACTGTAGACATGAGGGTCGGTCCTGTTTGTCCGGATCGGGGAGGGTGGGCAATCTTTCGCAACAATACGGCAACAATGCTGCATCAACGCGGTATGACGATCGGCGCAGCTTCGGGTTCACCGGCGGGCCGGCTGCGTTGCACCGGAATCTTGCCACGCTTGATGTCCTCGTACCAGAGCTCATGGTGTTCCTGGGCCCAGCCGTCGTCGACATAGCCGTGGCGCATGGCGCGGTAGGCGCCATGCATGCCGATCGTCCCCATGTAGATGTGGCCGAGGAACATTGCGGTCATCAGCATCGTGGCTACCCCATGAACCATGTGCGCAACCTGCATGTCACCACGCAAATAGTCCATGCCTGGGAGTATCTTGTCGAGATAAAGGCCCGATCCAGCGACGACTGCGCCGAGTAACAGCACGCCACCCCAGAAGACGATTTTCTCTCCGGCATTGAAGCGGTGCGATGGCACTTCGCGGTCACTGAACATGCCGCCGGCGGTTCGGATCCAGACAAAATCCACCCGAGTCGGGAAGTTGTCCTTCAGGAAGGTGAAGAAAACGACGATCAGCGACACGACGAACAGCGGTCCGACGAAATTGTGTGCTGTTTTCAGGGCGTAGGTCAGCCAGCCGAACAGCGTGCCGCCAATGATCGGCAACAGCAGGAATTTGCCGAAGGCCATCACGAGGCCGGAAATCGCCAATACGACGAATGCAGTCGCGTTCGACCAGTGCGCCGCGCGCTCGAACGGCGTGAACCGTTCGATACGGTCCCCACTCCGGCCATGCTCGTGCCCCAACGGACCCTTGGTGACATAGAAGATCGCCAGTGCCAGTAGCACGATGACGACCAGTGCGGCACCGTACGGAATGATCCAGTCGTTGCGTACCTGCCGCCAAGCCTCGCCGGCGGTGGTGAGGTTCGATCCAGGGTACTGCACAAAATTCTGGATCAACACGCCCTTTTCATCGCCAGGCAGGTTGGAGACGCCCGTGCCGTCACGCACGGCGCGCCAGAACGGCGCATTGTTGCCAGGCTGGCTTTTGGCACGCTCGGCATTGCTTTCGTCCGGATTCGGAGCGGCCGGTGCGACAAAGCCCGCCGGCGGTCCGGCGGTCGTCGTGGTCTGGGCCTGCAAGGCAGCGGGTGCGGCCAGCAGGAGAACAAGCAGCAAGGTGAATCCGGCGGACGCTCGCGAGATCAGGCTGTGCATGGGATCCCCTTGCTATCTGGCAGCGTAGTCGTTCTGGCCCTGGGTCCGCGCATTGATCTGGGCCTCCCAGGACGCCTTGTCACCACTCGCCTTCCAGCCGGGGGCCGAATAGGCGGGAACGGCCTCGGAGCTGACCGACCAAACGGCGGTATCCGCTTTGCGAACCGATCGATCGGTGATCTGCGGCTTCTCGCCACAGGCTCCCAGCAACAGCACGGCCGAGATGGCCAGCAGAAGAATCGGCGGTCCGGCTGTCATTTCTTCACCTCGCCGGTGGCCGCTGAACCCGAACCGTTGGCTGGCGCATTGATCGCGGGATTCTGGGTCGGTTGGCCGTAGGCGGTGCCCCAGCCCCAGACTTCGCTGCCCTTGCCGCGGATCAACACCCGGTTTTTCAGGATGTCGGCGATGACTTCGCCGTCGCCTCCAAGCAAGGCCTTGGTCGAACACATCTCGGCACAAGCCGGCAGCTTGCCCTCGGACAGCCGGTTGCGGCCATATTTGCTGAACTCCGCCTCGCTGCCGTTGGCTTCCGGTCCGCCAGCGCAGAAGGTGCACTTGTCCATCTTTCCGCGCATGCCGAATTCACCATTGCTCGGGAATTGCGGTGCGCCGAACGGACAGGCGTATGAGCAATAGCCGCAGCCGATGCAGATGTCCTTGTCGTGCAGCACGACACCGTCATCGGTGCGGTAGAAGCAATCAACCGGACAGACAGCCATGCACGGCGCGTCCGAGCAATGCATGCAGGCCACCGAGATGCTTTTCTCGCCCGGAATGCCGTCATTCATCGTGACCACGCGACGCCTATTGACGCCCCAAGGTACGTTGTTTTCCGCCTTGCAGGCGGTGACGCAGCCGTTGCACTCGATGCAGCGCTCGGCGTCGCAGATGAACTTCATTCTTGCCATGGGTTTCTCCGTTGCACGATGGGTTGCAGAAAGCCGATCAGGCCGCCTTCTGAATCTGACACACCGTGGTTTTTGTTTCCTGCATCATCGTGACGGCGTCGTAGCCATAGGTGGTGCCGGTATTGATCGATTCACCTCGGATCACCGGATGTGCACCATCGGGGTAGTACTTGAGGAGGTCGACGCCCTGCCAATGGCCCGAGAAGTGGAACGGCAGGAAAACCGTGCTGCGATCAACCCGCTCGGTGACCATCGCCTGCACCTCGAGCCTGGCGCCCGACGGCGTCGTGACCCACACGGTGTCGCCGTTGCGGATGCCGCGATCATTGGCACTGGCCGGGTTGATCTCGACGAACATGTGCTGCTGCAACTCGGCCAACCAGGGATTGGAGCGGGTTTCCTCGCCACCGCCCTCGTATTCCACCAAGCGGCCGGACGTCATGATCAGCGGATACTGCTTGCCGATGTCGATGTTTTTCTCCTGCACGCTCTTGAACAACGTGGGCAGGCGCCAGAAAGCCTTCTTGTCGTCGTGAGTCGGGTATTTGGCTACCAGATCAGGACGGGTGGAATAAAGCGCCTCTCGGTGCTGAGGGATCGGATCGGGGAAGTTCCAGACCAGCGCCCGTGCCTTGGCATTGCCGAACGGGTGGCAGCCGTGCGCCATCGTGACACGCTGGATACCGCCGGTCAGGTCGGTCTTCCAGTTCTTGCCTTCGGCGCCCGCCTTTTCGGCGTCGGTCAGGTCGTTCCACCAGCCCAGCTTCTTCAGAAAGACATGGTCGAACTCCGGGTAACCGGTGGTGATTTCAGCGCCCAGCGAAAACGAGCCATCCTCGGCCAGCAAATTCACGCCATCCCGCTCGACGCCGAAGTTGGCGCGGAAATTGCCGCCGCCGTCCATCACGTGTTTCGACGGGTCATACAGATTGGGCGAGCCCGGATGCTTCAGTTCCGGGTTGCCGAAACACGGCCACGGCAGACCAAAATAGTCGCCATCGAGCTTGTAGCCGGTCTCCTTGTCGATGCCGCCCTTGGCCTTCAGCGACTTGACGTCGAAGACATGCATGTTGCGCATGTGGGCCTTCAGGCGCTCCGGGCTCTGTCCGGTATAGCCGATGGTCCAGACCGCGCTGTTGATTTCGCGCAGCACCGACTCCATCTCGGGCTCCATCATCCCGCCCTTGCCCGCCACCAGCTTGTGCGACTTCGTGAACTCCTTTTCGAAACCGAGTTTCTCCGCCAGCTGATACATGATCATGTGGTCGGTGCGCGATTCCCACAGCGGCTCGATCACCTTCTCGCGCCACTGCAGCGAGCGGTTCGATGCGGTGACCGACCCCGAGGTCTCGAACTGGGTGCAAGCCGGCAGCATGTAGACCGCGCGGTTCGGATTGAGGTCCTCCGCCTTGCCGGGCATCGCCGCCATCGCCGACGTTGCCGACGGATACGGGTCGACCACGACCAGCAGATCCAGCTTGTCCATCGCGCGCTTCATGTCCAGACCGCGCGACTGCGAGTTCGGAGCATGGCCCCAGAAGAACAGACCACGCAGGTTGCTGTCCTGGTCGATCAGATCGTTTTTCTCGAGCACGCCGTCGATCCAGCGCGAGACGGTCATGCCCGATTTGGTCAACATGCCCGGCGCATACCGGCCCTTGATCCAATCGAAATCGAGGCCCCAGACCTTGGCGTAGTGCTTCCACGACCCTTCAGCCAGGCCGTAGTAGCCGGGCAGCGAATCCGGGTTCGGTCCGACGTCGGTCGCACCTTGCACGTTGTCGTGGCCGCGGAAGATGTTGGCACCGCCACCACTCTTGCCGACGTTGCCCAACGCCAGCTGCAGGATGCACGACGCGCGCACCATGGCATTGCCGATCGTGTGCTGGGTCTGGCCCATGCACCAGACGATGGTGCTGGGGCGGTTTTCGGCCATCGTTCTGGCCGCCTGCAGGCAGGTGGCCTCGTCGACACCACAGGCCTCAAGCACCTTGTCCGGCGTCCACTTGGCCATCACGTCGGCGCGCACCTTGTCCATGCCGTAGACACGATCGTTGATGTACTGCTTGTCTTCCCAGCCGTTGTTGAATACGTGGTACAGCACACCGAACAGGAACGGAATGTCGCTGCCGGAACGGATCCGGATGTACTGATCAGCCTTCGCCGCCGTGCGCGTGAACCGCGGATCGACGACGATCATCTTGGTGCCGGTTTCCTTCGCATGCAGCATGTGCAGCATCGACACAGGATGCGCTTCTGCGGCGTTGGATCCGATGTACAACGCCGCCTTCGAATTGCGCATGTCGTTGTACGAATTGGTCATCGCACCATAGCCCCAGGTGTTCGCGACACCTGCGACCGTGGTGGAGTGACAGATGCGCGCCTGGTGGTCGCAGTTGTTGCTGCCCCACATGCTGACCCACTTGCGCAGCAGATAAGACTGCTCGTTGTTGTGCTTGCTAGAACCCACCACGAAGACCGAATCGGGGCCGCTGTCCTTGCGCAACTCGAGCATCTTGGCGCTGATTTCGCTCAGTGCCTGATCCCAGCTGATGCGCTGGTATTTGCCGCCCACCAGCTTCATCGGCGTACGCAGCCGATATTCGCCGTGACCGTGTTCACGCAGGCTAGCGCCCTTGCAGCAATGCGCGCCCATGTTGATCGGGGAGTCAAAGACCGGTTCCTGTCGTACCCACACACCGTTCTCGACCACGGCATCGACCGCGCAACCGACCGAGCAGTGCCCGCATACCGTGCGCCTGACCTCGACCTTGCGCGTCCCGTCGGCAGCAGGCTTGGCCGGATCGGCAGCCTCGGCCTTGTGCACCAGCGTCAGTTGCGAAGCGGCGACTCCGACACCCACACCGAGGCCGGATCGGCGCAGGAAGGCCCGTCGGTCCATGGTCGGAATGGCGCGCGAGACGCCACGTTGCAGGCTGGTGACGAGGTCGGAACGGCTGCCGTTCGATCGTTCAGAAGAAGAAGTCTTGCGGGTGAGCAACATCGGGTTTCCTTGCGCGAACAATGCGATCAGGCGCGGGCCGTCTGGTAGTACTGCCTCACGTGGTCGGTGACCTGGTAGCCATCACCTTGCCTGCGCTCCTGAGCATCGGCGCTGACGACCGGCTTGAGGTCAGGCTTGACCAGCGGCACGGCTGCAGCCACTACGGCCAGCGCACCGGCGGTGCCAACTCCGGCAAAAACCTTGCGGCGGGACAACTTGTTATCGACTCGTTCGGTCATGGCGGTCTCCAGCGTCATCTGCTCGAGCTCGCCAACTTCGGCAAGCGATTTCATATGGTACCCGTGTGCATGGCGACGACAAAGGATGTTCCGTCCACGCAAACCCTGTGTTGTCGACCCTTGAGAACGGCCTCACGTTGTGCCCGCGACAAAATGTCGGGCCCCGCTTGCAGATCAGCAAGCGGAGAACAACGACAGCGACAAAATGACGGCACGGTGACGACAACTTGTCGCAATCACCGAGTCGCATGGTCCTAGGGATTTCACTGAGTCGATTGTGGAGCACGCGTATGTCCTTCACCACCAAAGTGGAGCCCGAAGAGCTCGTTTTGTGACAAGTTTCAACGGTTCAAGGTGCGGCGCGCGACATACGACAAGGCATCGACTGCCGCGACGAGGAAAACCATCGCCAGCAACACCGTGCAACTTTCGGCCATGTGGAACAGGCCCAGGTGGTAATACAGCATCTGCCCAAGGCCACCGGCTCCAACCACGCCTAGTACGGCTGCGGCACGGATGTTGTTTTCCCAGCGGTAAAGCGAATAGGAAATCACCTGGGGAATGATCTGCGGCAGTGTGGCGTACAGGAATATCGACACCGATCCGACACCGCGCACCCGCAAGGCCTGTGCCGGTCCGGGGTCGGCGTTTTCGATACTTTCCGCGAACAGCCGCCCGAGCACGCCGGTGGTGTGCAAGGCAAGCGCCAGCGTGCCGGGAAACGGGCCGAGACCGGCGGCGATCAGCAACAGCGAAGCCCAGACCAGTTCGGGAATCGACCGCAAGACGTTCAGCAGACCACGCGATGCGCCACGCCAGAAACGGACCATGCCGCGCCCCGTGCTGCTGGCCGGCAGCGCCAAAGCCATGCCACCTGCAGTCGCGAGCAAGGTGCCGAGCAACGACATGGCCAGCGTTTCCAGCGTCGCCCACAGCGTCTTGTCGACAAAGGCGGGGCTGAGCTCAGGGGGGAAGAAGCTGCGGCCGAAACGCGACATCGCCGACATCGCATCGGGCGACAAAAAATCCGCCCAGCGCAAATCCAGCGTCACGAAGCTGGCAACGATCAGCGTGGCGATGGCGACGCCGATCAGGCGCATCGACCAGCGCGCGGGCGGTGGCGGCGGCAGCAGCGTCGATGCGGTTTTCATCGGCTTTCCATCGGTAGAAGGGCTTCAATCCAATGCACGCCGCAATGCCAGGCTGATGCGGTCGGACAGCGTCACCAACGCGATGAAGACGATCAGGATGCTGCTGACTTCGCTGCCGGCAAACATTTTCGACGCACCGTCGAGCAATTGGCCGAGCCCGCCTGCGCCGACGAAGCCGAGCACCACCGACGAGCGGATCGCGCATTCCCAGCGATAGACCGTGTAGCTGACAAGTTCGTTCGCGCATTGCGGCAATGCGCCGTACAGCAGCGCCTGCAACCGCCCGCTGCCGTTGCGCAGCAGAGCCTGCGACGGCGCGGCGTCGGTGCTGTCCAGTATTTCCGAATACACCTTGCCGAGCATGCCGCCGTAGGCGATCCCGATGGCCAACACGCCGGCTGTCGGCCCGAGTCCGACTACCCGTACGAACAGCAGCGCCCAGACCAGTTCGGGCACCGAACGCAGCACGATCATCAGCCAGCGCAACAGTTGCCGCACCGCAAAAGGCAACCGATCCATCCGCGTGGCCAGCGCGCTGACCGACAGCCGAGCCGAGGCGCCAAGCGCCAGCGGTACGGCAACCAGCCATGCCAGACTCATCCCCGCGGTGGCGATTGCCACGGTGCGCCAGGTCTCTTTCGCCAGCAGCCGAAGAAATTCGGCATCGGCACGCGGCGGCACAAATTGCGAAATGAAATTCCATGTCGATTTCAGGCTGCGTTCGTCGAGCATCGACCAGGGTTTGAACTCGGTCAGTACCAGCAGTGGCCAAAGCAGCACCGCCAAGACCAACAGGCCGAGCCAGCGACGCTGCCAAGCGGGATCCCGACCGCCTCCAGCCGGCAACAGTCCAGTCTCGGCCGGCAGGGTCGAGGTCATCTGTTCAGCGGCAGACGATCAGCGGAATCTTGGCGCGCGGCACCGACTCGGCGAGCGGCAACGGCTCCGTCGCGGCCAACATCTCCTGGCCGTACAGATCACGCACCATGGCATCGTCGAGTTCGGCTGTGGCACCGTCGTAGACCACCTGGCCGTCGCGCAATGCGACGATTCGAGTGAAGCACTGGCGCGCCATGTCGACTTGATGCAGGCTGCAGATCAAGGTACGGTTGCTTTCCCGAGCGGCCTCGGTCAGGCGGGTGATCGCCTGCTCGGCACGCGCGGGATCGAGTGCCGACAAGGGCTCGTCGATCAACCACAGCGGCGCATCCGCCACCAGCAACCGGGACAGACCGACGCGCTGGCGCTCGCCACCCGACAAGCGATCAACGCGTTCCCACAATTTTTCGCCCAGATCGAGGGACGACAAGGCGTCGTAGGCGACCGCCGCATCGCGGGGATGCCAAAGGCTTTGCAGGCTTTGCCACAGCGACATCGACGGCAACGTGCCCGCCAGCACCGCGGTGACGACACGTTGGCGCGGCGGCAGCGGCGGCACCTGCGGCGCCAGGCAAAGCCGGCGCCTCAGGCGCTGGCGGTTGCTGGAACTCAACGCCCAGGGATCTTCCCCGAACAATGCGAACTCACCGCGCAACGGCTTGAAGGCACAAGCCAGCAAATTTAGCAAGCTCGATTTGCCGGCGCCGGAGGCGCCGATCACTGCGAGTTGTTCGCCGTTCGCAACGTCCAGATCGACACCACGCAGCACAGCCGCGTTTGACATCGGCGCGGCGGCGCAGTGCAGGTCGCGCAGGCGCACCGCCGGCGCCGGCGCCGCATCAATCACTTCAACAGTCCGGCGTTTTCAGCCGCGGCCCGGATGCCGTCGTAGTTCTCTGCCTTGGTCGGCACGAATTTGCTGGCGCGCTGCAGGCCGAGAATATCCTTGCCCTTCGCGGTGCCCGGGTCGAGCGAGACGAATGCCTGCTGCAGCTTGTTGCGCAGATCGGCAGGCATGTCGGCATGCACCGTCCAGTTGTAGTCGAAGTATGGCGGCGTCGTGTAGATCACCTTGACGAGTGCCGGATCAACCTTCTTGTCGGCAACGAATTTTTCCCAAACCGAGATGTTCAAGGCACCGGCATCGACCTTGCCACTGGCAACCGCAGCAATCGTCGCGTCATGTGCGCCCGAGAAGCTGACTCGCTTCAGATCGGTATCGGGATTGATCTTGGCAGCCAGCAGAAAGCTGCGCGGCATCAGATGGCCCGACGTACTCGACTGCGATCCGAAGCTCAGCGTCTTGCCCTTCAGATCGGCCAAGCCATTGATGCCGCTCTTGGCGTCGGCGATGAAGACCGAGCGAAACTTCTCGTCTTCCGCACGTTGCACCAGCGGCACCACCTTGCCCCCCGAACGGACATTCGCCTGCACGAACGTGAACCCGCCAAACCAGGCCAGATCGACCTTTTTATTGACAAGCGCCTCGACCGCTGCGGCGTAGTCGGTTACCGGCGTCCACTCGACTTTCATGCCGGTCTTTTCCTCGAGGTATTTGCCCAGCGGCTCGAACTTGCGTGCCAGCTCGGTCGGCGATTCATCGGGGATGGCGGTGACGCGCAAGGTTGACTGCGCATGTGCAGCCACGGCTACCGCGCTAAAGGCGAGACCCCAGGCGGCAAGGCGAGCAGTTCGAAAAAGGTAATCGGCAGAAAAGCGCATGGGTACTCCTTGCAGCAGGCATCGAATGGGATCGGACGGGGCCGGCGCGACCGGCGCGGCGCTGCGTCATTCAGCGCTTCGCCCCGACACGATAGCCGAAGCGGCATTTCGCGTGGGTTGGCGGGCTGTTTGAGGGCAAAGCGTCCGAACCACCTGGCAAAAAAACCAGCTGTGCCACAGTAC
The DNA here is from genome assembly GCA_038221635.1 of Burkholderiales bacterium. Taxonomy (GTDB): domain Bacteria; phylum Pseudomonadota; class Gammaproteobacteria; order Burkholderiales; family Burkholderiaceae_C; genus Ideonella_A. Next base: position 5,043 of record JBBRID010000009.1, on the reverse strand, counting down.
GCACGCCCAAGAAGCCGCAAGCTGCGGCAAACTCGCCAGTCCGCGTCGCCGTTCGACGCTTGCCGGAGTCGACACAAGCTTTGCGTACAGCATCCCCGTCCCAGGTCCGCGAGTGGCCTCATGCCTCATTGCTCGTTGTCGACGACGAACCCGGCATGCGAAATTTTCTCGACAAGGCGCTGGCGCCGCGTTGCGCCGAGCTGCATTGCGCCGGCAGTGCGGAAGAGGCCGACAAGCTGGCGCGACGTCATCGTTTCGACCTGGTGATCCTCGACATCACGCTGCCGGGAAAATCCGGCATCGACTGGCTGCAGGAACTGCGAGACCAAGGATATGCCGGCGAAGTCATCCTGGTCACCGCCTTTGCCGACCTGAATACTGCGATCGAGGCGCTGCGCGCCGGCGCCTCGGATTTCATCCTGAAGCCGTTTCGACTGACGCAGATCCTCAATGCCGTGCAACGCGGACTCGAGCGGGCACAGCTGAAGCGCGAGAACTGGGTGCTGCGGCGCAGCCTGTCGCAGCTGAATGCGCCCACCGATGAATTGATCGGGTCGTCGGCAGCAATTGCGGGCTTGCGCGAAGCGCTGGCGCGAACCGCGGCGGTTGCCAGCACGGTGCTGCTGGCTGGCGAGTCGGGCACCGGAAAGGAGTTGGCTGCGCTCGCCTTGCACCGCCTGAGCGCGCGCGCCGATGGTCCCTTCGTTCCGGTCAACTGCGCCAGCATCTCGCCCGAACTCGTCGAGCGAGAGTTTTTCGGCGATGCCGGCAATCGCGCGGTCAGCGGCCAGAGCCGCGACGGACTGTTCTTCTACGCCCGAGGCGGCACGCTGTTTCTCGACGAAATCGCCGAATTGCCGCTGGCGCTGCAAGCCAATCTGCTGCGGGTGCTTGACGATCACAAGATCCGCCCGGTCGGCAGCGAGCAACAGATCCCGGTCGACGTGCGGATCGTCGCGGCGACCAACCGCACGCTCGCCGACGAAGTCGCTGCCGGTCGCTTTCGCAAGGATTTGTATTACCGGCTGCAGGTGGTCGAAATCATCCTGCCGCCTTTGCGTACGCACAAGGAAGACATCGATGAACTGGTTCGCCATTTCATCGGCCTGCTGGCGCCACAACTGGGCGTAGCACCGCTTGCGGTCAGCGAACAGGACATTGCCTACCTGTGCCAATACGACTGGCCAGGCAACGTTCGCGAATTGCGCAACCTGATCGAACGCTCGCTGATCCTCGGCGCGCTCAATGTCTCGGCGCTCTATTCCCGGCTGGCGGCAGCGAGTCCTCAACCCGCCGTGGGTGGCCCGATCGATCTTCACGCGCTGGAAAAGCAGCACATTCTCTCGGTGCTCGAATCCGTGCAGGGCGACAAGACCGAGGCCGCGCAATTGCTGGGAATCTCGCGCCGCACACTCGAGCGACGGGTGGCGGACTGGGGCACGTGAGGCCGCTGTGTTGACATGCTGAACCGTCTGCGTCAGTTGTCGATCCGCGGCAAATTGCTGGCATTGGTGCTGATGCCGCTGCTGGTGGTGCTACCGCTGCTCGGCTTGATGCTGCTGTTCTGGGGCGACACCGCAATCGACCGCATGCTGATCACCAAGGTACGCAGCGACCTCGCAGTGGCGCAGGGATATTTCGATCGTGTCCTTGGCGAAGTACGCAGCAGCGCCTCGGCGGTGGCCGATTCGCACTCTCTTCATCTGGCGCTGGAGCCCGCAAGCGGGGGCCCGCGCACGGATGAATCGAAGCGCGCTGCGCTGGTGCGGCTTCTCAATGCCTACAAGACCAGCGAAAACCTCGATTTCATCAATTTCCGATCCGCCGACGGCGAGTTGATCGCCACCGACAACGGCGTGCCTCGGCGCACCGATGCCTCCTCGCCTGCCTTTCGCGCGGCCACCACAAGACCTGACAGCGCGACCGTCGAAATTCTGGATGCTGGCCAACTGGCACTGCTCGCGCCGGCCCTGCAATCGCGGGTTGCGGTGCCGTTGCTGCCAACCCGCAATGCCGCGCCCACACAACGCACGACCGAGGATCGCGCGATGGTCTTGCTGGCCAACGCGGAGGTCATAGACGGCAGCGGCAAACGCATCGGTCAAGTGCAGGCTGGCATGTTGCTGAACCGCAATTTGCCGTTCATCGATCACATCAACGAAATCGTCTATCCCGAGGGCTCGTTGCCGTTCAAAAGCCGCGGCACTGCAACCCTGTTCCTCGACGATGTCCGGATCAGTACCAACGTGCGCCTGTTCGGCAACGAAGACGGTCAGTCCGGGGACGCGGCCAGCCGCGCCATCGGCACCCGCGTATCGCAGACCGTTCGCGACGCGGTACTCGGCCGGGGTAACACCTGGCTCGACCGCGCTTTCGTGGTCGACGACTGGTACGTTTCGGCCTACCAGCCACTGCGCGACGGCAGTGGCAAACGCGTCGGCATGTTGTATGTCGGCTACCTCGAGCGCCCGTTCACGTTGTTGAAATACGCCGCGCTGGCGAGCATCGGCGCGATTTTCTTCAGCGTGATGATCATCGCCGCCTTCGTATCGCTGCGGGCCGCACGAAACATCTTCCGGCCGATCGAACAGATGGCGCATACCATGCGGCAGGTCGAAGCCGGCCATCTCGATGCGCGCGTCGGACGGATTGCACAGCGCGACGAGATCGGCCAGTTGTCGGGTCATCTCGATCACCTGCTCGACACCATCCGCGACAAGACCGAAGCCTTGCAGCGCTGGAACAGCGAACTCGACGCCAAGGTCGCGCAACGAACCGAAGCGCTCGAAGCAGCGCAGGATCAACTGCTGCGTTCGGAAAAAATGGCAGCCGTGGGGCAACTGACGGCAAGCATCGCACACGAAGTCAACAACCCGATCGCCGTGATCCAGGGCAATGTCGATCTGCTGCGCGAACTGCTCGACACCGACAGCGCGGCCAAGGTGCAGGCCGAGCTGAAACTGATCGACGAGCAGATCGAACGCATGCGCCTGATCGTTACCAAGCTTCTGCAGTTTGCCCGACCGAGCGAATACGCGGGATATGTCGAATCGGTGAGCGCCGACTCTGCGATCGAGGACTGTATGGTCCTGGTGGCGCACCTTCTGGCCACCACCCGCATCGTTCTGCAGCGCGACTACCAGGCAAGCTGCAGCGTGGCGATCAATCGCCAGGAATTGCAGCAGGTGATCGTCAACCTGATGGTCAACGCCATTCAGGCGATGCCCAACGGCGGCAACCTGAAGCTGGCCACGCGTGACTGGGGTACGCCGCCGGCGGGTGCAGACATCATCATCAGCGACGACGGCCCCGGCCTGGATCCGGCGCGGACCACCGAACTTTTCCATCCCTTCGTTACGGGCCGCAAGGACGGCACCGGCCTGGGTCTTTGGATCTGCCGCAACATCGTCGAACGCTATGGCGGCAGCATCACCGCCACCAATCGCAGCGACCAGCCCAAAGGCGCGCAGTTCAGCGTCAGGCTGCTCAGCGAGGCCGAAGCCAGTGGGTGAATGGCGCAACAAACCCGCCGGCAGTCATGCCCTCATAAAGCGCAGGAGTGGCCGCGACCAAGCGGCCGCTGCGAACCCGCTCCGGGGGCGGGCCATCATTCCATCATGTCGAAACCCTGGGTTTCGATCTGCATGAACGCCTCAGTCAAAGCTGCCACACTTTTGTAGAGCGCCACGCGCGGATGGACTGAGACGGCCTCGCAGAGCTTGTGCACCCATGGCTGCACGTGTTTGCGAAAAAAGAGCCGTTGCTGCTCGAGGTTGCAGATCGACAGGTCGTCACCGGCAATCAGGTAGCGCATCACCTCGAATTCGTGGGCGATGTGATCCTCGGTCTCGTAGCGACGCTCGTCGCGGCCCAGGTCGAGGCCAGCCAGATCGGATCGCAAGACGACCAGCGGCGTTTCATTGAGAAATCCAGCCAGGTAGAAGGATCCGAACAGCATCACCTCAGGCCTGCCCAGGCCCATGAACAGGGATTCGTACTCGGCGGCAGCATCGCCGACCGAGATCGAGCGCATCGCGGCAACCAACGCCTGCCACGGCGCCTCGAGGAAGCTGCCTGGCTCGGGCGCCTGGGTCACCGCGACCGCGAAGCGGGCCATCAGATCCTGATCAGGCGGCGCAATCCACAGCCGGGCGAGCAGGCCATACAACTCGGCGCGCGCCAACTCGACACCTTCGTCACCGCCATCGAATGAAATGACCCTGCCGGAGCTTTCTGAACTTGTATCTGGTTTCATCGTTGCTCGCCCGATCAGAAATCGGTGATCCGGACTTCATCCGGATTGCTGTGGATATCGATCACCCGGCAATCGCTGCACATCTTCAGCCTCTCGGCTGCCGCACCTGAAAACATCGAATGACCGGCCAGCTTGCCCACCATGGCCTGCACTGCCTGCAGCGTGCCGAAGGGCTTGCTGCAGCGGATGCACTGATAGGGCTCGGCCTGATTGAGCACCCGTGTCGCTTTGCGCGCCTTGCCACCATCGGCCAGCAACAACCGCGGTTGCAACGTGATGGCTGCCTCGGGACAGGTGGTTGCACACAGGCCACACTGCACACAATTTTTCTCGATGAAGCGCAGTTGCGGCTTGTCAGGGTTGTCGGCCAGGGCCGCTTCGGGGCATGCGCCGACGCAACTCAGGCACATCGTGCATTTGTCGGTATCGACCAGCAGACTGCCGAACGGACTGACCGGGCGCCCCGCCGCGCTGGGCAAATCGATCACGTCAGGCCGCACTTGCGCCTGGTTCAGCAGATGGTCGATCGCCAGGTCGAGCGTCGCCCGCTTGTCGGTCTGCACACTGAACGTTCCAGCTTGGGCAACCGATTGCGCTGGCTGCCTGCGCAGACTCGCATCGAGCTGTTTCACGTCCGAAGCCGAGACGATCCGGAAGTGTTCACCGGCGAAACCCAGTCCCTGAAGAATAGCCTCAGCCACCGCCATCTGTTCGGCAACTGCGGCCCGATACTGCGGCGCCTCTTCGTCCGTCATCAAGACCCAGAACTGCGAAGCCCCATACGCGAT
>JBBRID010000008.1:0-23787 GCA_038221635.1 Burkholderiales bacterium | reverse complement strand
CCAGTTTCGCCAGGTCAAGCAGTCGCTGATCGAGGAGTTCAATCAGAGCCGGCCGACCGCGCGCGCCGCATCCACCTTGCTGCGCCACTTGGCGTCGCACGTCGACAGAGCGCTGCAGCAACTGTGGCAGGTTCGCGCAATGCCCGGCGACTGTGCACTGGTCGCGGTCGGTGGATTCGGACGCGGCGAGTTGTTTCCGCATTCGGACATCGACGTGCTGCTGCTGATGCCGTCGCCCACGCCCTCGGTGATCGGCGGCGAAGATTTGACGCCAAAGGTTGAAGGCTTCATCACCGCCTGCTGGGACGTCGGCCTCGAGATCGGCTCTAGCGTGCGCACCGTCGAAGAGTGCGTCGAAGAGGCGCGGCGCGATGTCACGGTGCAGACCGCGATGCTCGAATCGCGTTATCTGTGCGGCGACAAACGCATCTACACCCACTTTCGCCGTGCCAACACCCAAGCGGTCGATCCGGCTGCATTTCTTCGCGCGAAGACGCTGGAAATGCGCCAGCGGCACCAGAAATACGAGGATACGCCGTATGCGCTTGAGCCCAATTGCAAGGAAAGCCCCGGCGGTCTGCGTGATCTGCAGGTATTGATCTGGATCGCCCGCGCCGCCGGGCTCGGCAAGACCTGGCGAGACCTGACAGCCAAGGGCCTGATCACCGAGTTCGAATGCAAGCAGCTCAATCGCAACGAGGGCCTGCTGCGACTGATCCGTTCCCAGTTGCACATCATCGCGAAGCGCCGCGAGGACCGGCTGGTGTTCGATCTGCAGACCGCCGTGGCCGAACACTTCGGCTATCTGGCAACGCCGGGCCAGCGCAGCTCCGAGGTGCTGATGAAGCGCTACTACTGGGCAGCAAAGGCGGTGAGCCAGCTGAACCAGATCTGCATGCTCAACATCGAGGAGCAGATCGAAGGCTCGCGCGATGCACCGATGCGGCCGATCAACGACAAGTTTCTGGAGCGCGGCGGAATGCTCGAGGTGGTGAGCGACGACCTGTACGAGCGCGATCCGCACGCCATTCTGGAAACCTTCCTGGTGTTCCAGCAGACGGTCGGGCCGAAGGGCTTGTCGGCGCGTACCTTGCGTGCCTTGTACAACGCGCGCGACCTGATGAACGCCGATTTCCGGCACGATCCGGTCAACCACGCGATCTTCATGCAGATTCTCTGCGAGCCGGAAGGTCAGACGCACGCGTTCCGGCTGATGAACCAGACCTCGGTGCTCGGGCGATACCTCTGGGTGTTCCGGCGCATCGTCGGGCAGATGCAACACGACCTGTTCCACGTCTACACGGTCGATCAACACATCCTGATGGTGCTGCGCAATATCCGGCGCTTCTTCATCCCCGAGCACGCGCATGAATATCCGTACTGCTCACATCTCGCATCGGGCTGGGACAAGCCGTGGATTCTCTATGTCGCAGCGCTGTTCCACGATGTTGCCAAAGGCCGGGGGGGCGATCACTCGGAACTCGGTGCAACCGAATCACGGCGCTTTTGCCGAGACCACGGCATCGGCGCAGAAGATGCCAAGCAGATCGAATTTCTCGTGCGTGAACATCTGACGATGTCACGCGTGGCCCAGAAGGAAGATCTGTCCGACCCCGAAGTGATCAAGAATTTTGCCGGTCGTGTCGGCGATGAACGCGGTCTGACTGCGTTGTATCTGCTGACGGTTGCCGATATTCGCGGCACCAGCCCGAAGGTTTGGAATGCCTGGAAAGGCAAATTGCTCGAAGACCTGTATCGGCTGACGCTGCGCGCGCTGGGCGGCGCGCTGCCGAACCAGGCTGCGCAGGCCAATACGCGCAAGCAGGAAGCACGGCGCATGCTCAATTTGCGCTCGGTGCCCACCGGCATCGAGCATGCGCTGTGGGACACACTCGATACGCGTTATTTTTCGCGGTACGAGGCTGGTGACATCGCCTGGCATGTGCGCACTCTCGAAGGCCGCACCGACACCACCGAGCCGATCGTGCGGGCGCGGCTGTCGTCGATCGGCGAAGGTCTGCAGGTGCTGGTCTATTCGCCCCCCGATCGCACCGATCTGTTTGCGCGAATCTGCGGCTATTTCGATACCGGCAGTTTCGACATTCTGGATGCCAAGGTGCACACCACGCGCAAAGGCTATGCACTCGACACCTTTCAGGTGACGAGCCCGCTGCTCGCGCAGGAGTATCAACACTACCGCGACCTGATCCTGCTGGTCGAGAACCAATTGGCAGGCGCCATCAACGCCGACGGACCGCTGCCGCAGCCGCGCCAGGGCCGCGTCTCGCGGCGGGTCAGATCGTTTCCGGTCACGCCTCGAATCACGCTGCGGCCCGATGAGCGCGCTCAGCGCTGGCTGCTCACGGTGTCGACCAGCGACCGCTCCGGCCTCCTCTATGCGATCGCAGGGGTGCTGTCACGGCACAAGATCAATCTGCACCTGGCCAAGATCACGACGCTCGGCGAGCGGGTCGAAGATACCTTTCTGATCGATGGCCCGGCGCTGCAGCAGAACCGCAGCCAGATCGAGATCGAATCGCAGTTGCTCGACGTGATCAGCGCGCGTTGACGCCGCCTGCACCATGCCAGTGAACGCGATTGCGGCCGAACGCATCTTGGGGCAGCTCGATAGCTACGATTGCATCATCGACGCACGCTCGGAGAGCGAGTTTGCGCTCGACCGGATTCCTGGCGCGGTCAACTGGCCGACGCTGAACGACGAGCAACGCGCTGTCGTCGGTGCCGAATACAAGCAGGTTTCACCGTTCGACGCCCGCAAGCGTGGCGCCGCACTGGCCGCCCGCAACATCGCCGCGCACATCGATCGAGAACTGGCCGACAAGGGCCGCGATTGGCGACCGCTGGTCTATTGCTGGCGCGGCGGCAAGCGCAGCGGATCGCTGTCGCTGGTGCTGGATCAGATCGGCTTCAAGGTCGACCTGCTCGAAGGCGGCTACCAGGCGTTCCGCCGCGCCATGCTGAGCGCACTGGACGAGACGATTCCGGGCCTGAACTACCGTGTTCTTTGCGGCACTACCGGCTCGGGCAAGAGCCGTATGCTGCAAGTCCTGCAGAAGCACGGCGAGCAGGTGCTCGATCTCGAGATCCTGGCCGAACACCGCGGCTCGGTGCTGGGCTTGGTGCCAGGGGTCGAACAGCCGAGCCAGAAGGCATTCGATACCCGCATCTGGGATCATCTGCGGCGGTTCGACCCGAGCCGACCGGTCTGGGTCGAAAGCGAAAGCAAGAAGGTCGGCGCGCTGCGGGTGCCGGAGACCTTGATCATCGCGATCAGGAAAGCGCCGTGCTGGCGCATCGATTTGAGCCTCGACGCGCGGGTCAAACTGCTGATGGAGGACTACGATTTTTTCGTGGCAGACATCGAGGCATTTTGCGTACGGCTCGACGCACTGCGCGACTTGCGCGGCAATGCGGTCATCGACGGCTGGCAGGCAGCGGCGCGATCAGGTGCGATCGAAGATGTCGTGCGGCAACTGCTGGTGGAGCACTACGACCCGATTTATCTGCGCTCGATCGAGCGGAACTTCGCCGGGTATAGGGAGGCAACCGTGCTGCGGCCGGCGGATGGGTCGGAGCAGGCGTTGCGGGGGCTCACGGGCGGGTTGACAGCGGCCTCCTCGTAGGAGCGGCTTCAGCCGCGCTTCGGGGTTTTGTGGGAAAGCCTTCAGGCGCGATTGAATTCGAGCTTGACCGCGGTCTGGCACCTCTCGCATCGCGGGCTTTGAGCCCGCTCTGCTCGCTATCCCATGTGGAGTCCACCGTTGACCGAAAAGTCGGCGCCGGTGGCGAAGCCGGATTCTTCGGAGGCGAGCCAGGAGACCATCGAGGCGATGTCCTGCGGGGTGCCGAGGCGTTTGACCGGGATGCCGGCGACGATCTTGTCGAGCACATCCTGGCGAATCGCCTTGACCATGTCGGTGGCGATATAGCCCGGGCTGACGGTGTTGACCGTGACGCCCTTGTTGGCTACTTCCTGCGCCAGCGCCATCGTGAAACCATGCATGCCAGCCTTGGCGGCGGAATAGTTGGTTTGGCCGAACTGGCCTTTTTCGCCATTGACCGAGCTGATGTTGATGATGCGGCCCCAGCCCCGTTCACACATGTCGTCGATGACCTGCTTGGTCACGTTGAACAGGCTGGTCAGGTTGGTCTCGATGACCTCGTGCCAATCGTTGCGACTCATCTTGCGGAACGTACCGTCGCGGGTGATGCCGGCGTTGTTGACCAGTACGTTGACAGGCCCGTGTTCGGACTTGATCCGCTCGAATGCCGCGACCGTTGAATCCCAGTCACCGACATTGCCTACCGATGCGATGAACTTGTAGCCCTTTGCGGCTTGTTCGCCGAGCCATTTGTCGAAATCGCGGCTCGGACCGCAGCCGGCGATCACGGTAAACCCATCCTCGTGCAAACGTTGGCACATCGCGGTGCCGATACCGCCCATCCCACCTGTCACGTAGGCTACTTTTTTTGTCATTGTCGTACTCCATAAGCACTCGGACGCCAACGGCACGATGCCGGCGGCGTCCGAGGTCAAGCTGGCCCCGCTGGGGCAGGTTGTCTCAGCGTTCGAGGGTCAATGCGACGCCCATGCCGCCGCCAATGCACAACGACGCGATTCCCTTCTTGGCATCGCGGCGCTGCATCTCATGCAACAACGAGACCAGGATGCGGCAGCCGGACGCACCGATCGGGTGCCCGATCGCGATCGCGCCGCCATTGACGTTGATTTTCGAGGTATCCCAACCCATTTCCTTGTTGACCGCGCAGGCCTGCGCCGCAAAGGCCTCGTTGATCTCGAGCAGGTCCAGGTCGGCAGCCTTCCAGCCCGCACGCTGCAGGGCTTTTTGCGACGCCGAGACCGGGCCCATGCCCATGAAGGCCGGATCGAGTGCGGTGGTGGCATAGCTGGCAATTCGCGCGATCGGCTTGAGGCCCAGCGACGCGGCCTTGGCCGCCGTCATCACCATCACCGCTGCGGCGCCGTCGTTCAGGCCCGACGCATTGCCTGCAGTCACGCTGCCTTCCTTGTCGAAGGCGGGACGCAGCCCGCTCAACCCATCGGCGTTGGTCTTGCGGTTGATGAATTCGTCGGCCGAAAAGACGATAGCGTCGCCCTTTCTCTGGGCGATGCTGAAAGGCACGATCTCGTCCTTGAACTTGCCGGCGTCCTGTGCTGCAGCGGCCTTTTGCTGCGATGCCAGCGCAAAGCCATCCTGATCGCCGCGCGTGATGCCGTATTTCTTGGCCACGTTTTCGGCCGTGATGCCCATGTGGTATCGGTTGTAGACGTCCATCAGGCCGTCGTTGATCATCGAATCGATCATCTTCCAGTCGCCCATGCGCTGGCCATCGCGCGAGCCCATCAACACGTGAGGGCTCATGCTCATGCTCTCCTGGCCACCGGCGATGACGATCTCACTGTCGCCGTCGCGAATCGCCTGTGCAGCGAGCATCACCGCCTTCAGACCCGATCCGCAAACTGCGTTGATGGTCAGCGCGGGAACGCTCTGCGGCATGCCGCTCTTGATCACTGATTGGCGTGCTGGATTCTGGCCGGAGCCAGCCGTCAGCACCTGGCCGAGAATCACTTCACCGACCTGGTCGCCGCTGACACCCGAACGCTTCAACAATTCGGCGATGACGGCAGCGCCTAGTTCAGGTGCGGCAACCTTGGCCAGGGTTCCACCGAACTTGCCGACGGCAGTTCGGGTGGCGGCGACGATCACGATATCTGTAGTCATAAAAATCTCCTGTCGAAAGCGGTTGACTTGGATCTGAGACGAGTCTGATCAGTCAGACCTTCTGTTTTACATAGCTGCCTGGTGCGGGCTCGATGGCCTTGTATTGTCGGCTACCGGGATTTTTCGGTGCGGCAACACGCTTGCCGGCGTGCGATTCGAGCCATCCGGTCCAGGCGGGCCACCAGCTGCCGGCGTGCTCGGTGGCATCGGCCAGCCATTGCTGCGAATCGGCAGGCAACGCGGCGGTCTTTCCGATCCAATGGCTGCGCTTGTTCTTGGCAGGCGGATTGATCACGCCAGCGATGTGGCCGGAAGCACCCATCACGAAACGGATCTTGCCGTTCAGTACCTGTGTATTCCGGTATGCCGCATCCCACGGAACGATGTGGTCCTCACGCGAGGCATAGACGAAGGTCGGCACGTCGATCTTGCCGAGGTCGACCTGCTCACCACATACGGTCAGCACACCGGGCTCGGCGAGCTTGTTTTCGAGGTACAGATTGCGCAGGTACCAGCAATACATCGGGCCTGGCAGGTTGGTGCTGTCGCTGTTCCAGTACAACAGATCGAACGCAGGCGGCGTTTCGCCTTTCAGGTAGTTGCCGACGACGTAGTTCCAGACCAGCTCGTTCGGACGCAGGAAGCTGAATGTGGATGCCAGCTCCTTGCCTTTGAGCATGCCACCGCCGTTCGGACTGTCGGGGCCCATCGTCATTTCGCGCATCTGCACCATCGCCTCGTCGATGAAGATGTCGAGAATGCCGGTGCTGCGGAAATCGAGCAGCGTGGTCAACAAGGTCAGGCTGGCGGCAGGACGTTCGCCGCTCGCGGCCAGCACCGCCAGCCCGGTCGAGAGGATGGTGCCACCAACGCAGAAGCCGAGCGTGTTGACCTTCTTGGTGCCGGCGATCTCCCGGGTGACTTCGATCGCCTTGATCGCACCGTCCTCGATATAGTGATCCCAGGTGAACTTGGACATTTCGGGGCTGGGATTGCGCCAGCTCACGACGAACAGCCGATGCCCTTGTGCCACGGTATGGCGGATCAGCGAGTTCTCGGGCTGCAGATCGAGGATGTAGAACTTGTTGATGCACGGCGGCACGAACAACATCGGCGTCGCGAACACCTGGGCCGTCAGTGGCTTGTATTCGATCAACTGGAACAACTCGTTCTCGAATACCACCGAGCCTTCGGTTGTAGCCACATTGCGGCCAACCTCGAACACCGATTCGTCGGTCTGCGAGACATGGCCTTGTCGGATGTCGTGCAGCAAATGTTCCACGCCATGCCCGAGGCTTTCGCCCTTGGATTCAACGGCGAGCCGCAAGGCCTCGGGGTTGAGCGCGAGATAGTTGCTCGGCGCCGCAGCGTCGACCCACTGCTGGACGGCAAAACGGACCCGCTGGCGGGTCTTCTCGTCGCCCGTCACCCGATCGGCCATCTGCATCAGCGTTCGCGCATTCAGCAGGTACATCTGGGCAGTGAATGCGGCCTGCGGGTTGGCAGCCCAATCGGCGGAAGCAAAACGCCGATCCTTCAGAAGCGGTTGCGGGCTGGCGGCCGCGCCCATCGAGGTGGCGCCCGTCGGCAGACTCCCCAACGACTGGTTCCACAATTCGGAAGCCTGCTTCACATACTGGGTCTGAAGCTCGGCGATTGCCGGCATCGGCAAGTTGAAGCCTTCAAACGATTTCACGATGTCGGAAATCGCTTTCGACGCCTTTTGAACGTCGGGCATCGCAGGCATTTGCGCGGCGGCCTTGTTTTTCATGTTGTCTCCTCTGAACGCCCGAGCCGGATCCCTGGCACCATCATCGATTCGCAGTGCACCCGGCCAACGCTTGCGTACATTTTTTGAACCAAGTGGAAGGATACACGGCATGTACCTGGTTGCCATCGGTTGGATCTATGTCGTGCTGATGATGGCAGCGGCTGAGCTCACGAGTCCCTCGGGAACCGTGCTCGGAGCGCTGTTCACCCTGCTGCTGTATGGGATCTTGCCGGTCGCATTGCTGCTGTACATCCTGGCCACGCCGATGCGCAGCAAGGCCAGGCGTCAGCGTGAGCGGGACGAGCTGGCAGAAGCCTCCCAAAGCGCCGACTCAGCGCCCGACCAGCCAGATGCCGGCGGCCATACGCCCGGTGATCCGGTCGCGCCGGTAAGAAAAGAACCGTGAACCGTCTTCGACCGTGCACAGCTTGACGGCGTGCATGCGACTCACGCCGATCGCGCGCAAGCTGTCTTCGGCAAGACCCGACAGATCGGCCAGCCATTTCCCGGGATGTGCAGCGCCACGGACGACAAACCGCTGCGTACCGAATGCCGGATCGGCAGCGAAGGCCTCGAACACATCTGCCCCGACTTCGAATCGACGCGGGCCGATACAGGGGCCGAGCCAAGCCTCGACCTCGTCGATCGGGCAATCGGCCGCCTCGCAGACTGCCTGCGCCGTGGCAGCCAGAATCCCCGCCGATAACCCGCGCCAACCGGCATGCGCGGCAGCGACTGCGCGACCGGCGGCAGAAAACAGCACCGGAAGGCAATCGGCCACCTGGACCATGCAAGCGATGCCGGCAACGGTGCTGACACTGGCGTCGGCCCGATGCACCAGCGCGCCGGGCAAGGCATCTTCAGCTTGCAGGCGCACCACTGCGCAGCCATGAACCTGCTCGAGCCATACCGGCTGTACCGCGATGCACGCGCGCAACGTCGCTTCGTTGCGGACCACCGCCTGCGCCTCGTCGCCGAGTCCGGCACGCAAATTGAAACTGGCGAACGGTGACTTGCTGACCCCGCCTTGGCGGGTCGTCATCACGGCACCGACCTCGGGTTGCCCCCATGCCGGGCGCAACCAGTCGACCGGCCAATCGACGCCCGAGTGCTGCTCGCTCACCGACGACGACGCACGCCGGTCCCGATTGCCTCCATCGACCGCTCGCGGCGCTTCTCCTGCTTCTCCTCGAGCTTGCGCATCTCGCGCCGTTTGTAATATCCAGTTGCATCGGCCCAGGCCCACCAGACGATGGCGCCGGCAAAAGGCGACAGGATGCCCCACCAAGGCCAGCTCGCCACAGGACCCCATTCGGTCAATTTCAAGGTCAGCAGCACCACTCCGATGATGACGAGATACATGGCTAAGCCCTGGTTGACGGAAGACGTACCCACATTGGCGGTCAACGCCGGCCGGTTAAGATCCGTTGATGATTCGGGAACAATTCAATATAGCCCATCCCCGACAAATCGAATAAGGAAAAAGACATGAAATCAGTTCTCCGTTTGACCGCATTGAGCGCGCTGCTTGCTGCAACGGCGTTTGGCGCGTCGGCGAGTCAGGACTTGGCGACCAAGAAGAATTGCATGGCCTGCCACGCAGCCGACAAGAAGCTGGTCGGACCGGCATACAAGGACGTGGCCGCGAAATACGCCGGACAGAAGGACGCCGTCGACATGTTGTCGCAAAAGATCATGAAGGGCGGTTCGGGGACCTGGGGACCGGTGCCGATGCCGGCCAATCCGCAGGTCAGCGAAGCCGAGGCCAAGGAACTGGTGCGCTGGATCATAACGACCAAATAAGCGTTCCTCCGCTTCTTCAGCAGAAAGGCCCCGCGTGCGGGGCCTTTTCAATTCTTAACGCAGGAGCGCTGCGTGCCGGGTACGGTCAATAAGCCTGGCCGAGCTGCTCAAGAATGGCCGGATTCTCGAGCGTGCTCGTATCCTGCGTGACGGCCTCATTCTTCGCAACCGAACGCAACAAACGTCTCATGATCTTGCCGGAACGGGTTTTCGGCAGGTTGTCACCGAAGCGGATGTCCTTCGGTTTGGCGATCGGACCGATTTCACGGCCGACCCAATCCCGGAGCTGCTTGGCGATCTGCTTGGCTTCATCCCCGGTCGGCCGAGCACGCTTCAAGACCACGAAGGCGCAGATCGCCTCGCCGGTGGTGTCGTCCGGGCGGCCGACGACGGCAGCCTCGGCCACCAGTTCGGTACAACTCACCAGCGCCGATTCGATCTCCATCGTTCCCATGCGATGGCCCGACACGTTCAATACATCGTCGATGCGGCCGGTGATCGTGAAATAGCCGGTCTCGGCATCACGGATCGCACCGTCGCCGGCCAGGTAATACTTGCCCTGAAAATCCTGCGGGTAATAGCTGGTCTTGAAGCGCTCCGGATCCCCCCAGATGGTGCGGATCATGCTCGGCCAAGGCTTCTTGACCACCAGAATCCCGCCCTGCCCGTTGGCCACATCTTTGCCGGTTTCGTCGACAACGGCTGCCATGATGCCGGGGAACGGCAAGGTGCATGAGCCGGGCACCAGCGGCGTGGCGCCGGGCAGCGGCGTGATCATGTGGCCACCGGTTTCGGTCTGCCAGAAGGTGTCGACGATCGGGCATCGGCCGCCGCCGATGTTCTTGTGATACCACTCCCAGGCCGCCGGGTTGATCGGCTCACCAACCGAGCCGAGGATGCGCAGCGAACTCAGATCGTATTTTCTCGGATGCACCGCCTCGTTGCTCTCGGCAGCCTTGATCAACGAACGGATTGCAGTCGGTGCGGTGTAGAAGATCGTGCAGCGGTGGGCCTCGATCATCTTCCAGAACCTGCCAGCATCCGGATAGGTCGGTACCCCTTCGAAGACGATCTGGGTTGCGCCCAGCGCCAGCGGTCCGTAGGCGATGTAGGTATGGCCGGTGACCCAGCCGATGTCGGCCGTGCACCAGAAGATGTCGTCGGGCTTGAGATCGAAGGTCCACTTGGTCGTCAATGCCGCGTGCAGCAGGTAGCCACCGGTCGAATGCTGAACACCCTTCGGCTTGCCGGTCGAGCCCGAGGTGTAGAGCAGGAACAGTGGATGTTCGGCCTCCACCCACTCGGGTTCGCAGACATCGGAAGCCTCGGCCGTCAGTTCGTGCATCCAGCGGTCACGGCTGTCGTCCCATGCGATATCGCCGCCGGTACGCTTGTAGACAATAACGTCCTTGATCGTTTCGCAGCCACCCAGTGTCAGCGCATCGTCGACGATGGACTTCAGCGGCAATTTTTTGCCGCCGCGCAATTGCTCGTCGGCGGTGATCACCATCACCGCACCGGCACCTTCGATGCGATCGCGCAGGCTCTGAGCCGAAAACCCGCCGAAGACGACCGAATGCGTCGCACCGATGCGGGCACAGGCCTGCATGGCCACCACGCCTTCGATCGACATCGACATGTAGATGACGACGCGATCACCCTTCTTGACGCCACGCGCCTTCAGCGCATTCGCCATCTTCGCGGTTCGCGCCAGCAACTCGCTGTAATTGACGCGGGTCACCTTGCCATCGTCGGCTTCGAAAATGATCGCGGTCTTGTCGCCCAACCCGGCCTCGACCTGCTTGTCCAGGCAGTTGTACGAAACGTTCAGCGTGCCGTCGGCAAACCACTTGAAGAACGGCGCATTGCTGCTGTCGAGAACCTGCGTGAACGGTTTTTTCCAGCTGACGAATTCACGCGCCAGCCGAGCCCAATAGCCTTCGTAATCGGCTTCGGCTTCCGCGCACAACTTGTCGTACGCGTCCATTCCGGACACATGCGCCGCTGCAGAAAGCGCCGCAGGCGGCTGGTAGATCGTGGTTTCGGTCATCGCTGTCTCCTGGAAATTCATTTTGGATCACGAATCGGCGAACGATAGTCAGATGCTCTTACGAACGGCTTACTGTTGATGAATGGCCCCGGCACGCTGTGCAAATGGCCGTTGGATTCAGCGTTGATAGCGGCCCACCTACAATCTCGAAATCCGTAATTTCCCGTATTCGACGGGCCTGTGCAGCCAATGTCCTCCGAACCCGTCATCCCTCGAACCATCAAGCTGGGACCGATCCCTGCAGTCATTTTTGCGAGCCGTTGGCTGCAGTTGCCGCTTTATATCGGCCTGATCCTGGCCCAGGTCGTTTATGTCTACCATTTTTGGGTCGAATTGGTCCACCTGGTCGAAGCCGCCTTCGGAAGCAAAGAGGCCTTGCAGAAGCTGGTCTCGAGCATCGGGTATCGGGCCGACGCGCCGGTCACCTCTCTGAACGAGACAGTCATCATGCTGGTCGTGCTGGCGCTGATCGATGTCGTGATGATCAGCAACTTGCTCATCATGGTGATTGTCGGTGGCTACGAAACCTTCGTTTCGAGGATGAATCTTTCGGAACACCCGGACCAGCCGGAGTGGCTGAACCATGTCAACGCCTCGGTATTGAAAGTCAAGCTGGCAACCGCAATCATCGGAATCAGCTCGATCCACCTGCTGAAGACCTTCATCAATGCCGACAACTACACCGACAAGGTCTTGATGTGGCAGACGCTGATCCATATCGCGTTCCTGTTGTCGGCACTGTCGATTGCCTTTACCGACCGGCTGATGAGCCAGCCATCGGACAGACATTGAAAAACGGGGGCAAGCGAACGCGATGAATCGATGGGTTCCGACTCGGGCAAATTTGCGCGGTTCGCGCTGGCTGCGTCCGCTCGCCCATCATTTCGACAATGATCGACTCTGGCTGACCGATCGCCACAGTGTGGCGGTTGCCGTGGCGATTGGCGTCTTTTTCGGCTTCATGTTGCCGATTGCGCAGTTCATTTTCGCTGTCGCGGTGGCGATTGCCCTGCGCGCCAATGTCGCGATCGCCGCGGCAGCAACGCTGGTGTCGAACCCGCTTACCTTTCCGCCGATCTACTGGGCGGCCTACAAGCTCGGCCGCTGGATCCTCGGCGCGCCAGCCGATCGGGAAGGCGCCCTGCGGCTCGAGAGGCAGGCCGAAGCGCTGTTGTCTCAGAACAGCTTTCTGGCCGGGATCTGGTCGTCGATTCAGTCGGCGGGCGCGCCTTTGGTTGTCGGGCTGGCGGTGCTGGCCATCACGGGAGCGATCGTCGGTTTCGGGCTGGTTTGGATGCTGTGGCGCCCACATGCGAGACAGTCAAATGACGTTGAGCAGCCCAGAGACTGAGGGCAGCACACACCCCGTCACGTCACACCCGCAACGGACGATCATCGGGGTTCAAGTCCCAGGCTGAGTCACCGGTGCGGCAAATCCTGCGGTTGCTCGGCTTCGGAGCGAACCCGCAGGTGCAGGCCGGCCTTGGCCATCAGATTGGCCGACACCGGTGCGGTGATGAACAGGAAAAAGGTGATCAACAGTTGACGCACTGCAAAATCACCCTGCCCCAATTGGGCGAGAAAGCTGGCGATCAAAATCCCGCCAACACCCATGGTGGTGGCTTTGGTCGGTGCATGCAGCCGCATGAAGAAATCGCCGAAGCGGGTCATGCCAATCGCGCCGATCAACGTGAACAGTCCACCGATGACCAGCAATGCAGCGATCGGAATCTGGATCCATAGCGACAAGTCTTCCATCCCTTCACTCCTCAAAGGCCAAAAGGCCAGGCCTCAGCCCATTACATCGCCGCGCGTCAGAAAACGCGCCAGCGCCACGGTCGCGACGAAACCCAGCATCGCGATCAGCAGTGCAACCTCGAACAGCAGGTGGCTTTTCCACTGCAGCCCCAGCAGCACCAGCAGCGCCACCGTGTTCACGTACAAGGTATCGAGAGCCAGTACGCGGTCACAGGACCCAGGGCCGATCAGCAGTCGCCAGCAAGCCAGCAGCATCGCCAACGCGACCGCAACCATGGCGAAATCGAGCGCCCATTCGATGATCATCCGAAAATTTCCTTCAAAGGCTGCTCATAGCGCTGCTTGATCTGTTCGACGAGTTCTTCCGGGTCGGCGCTGTCGAGCACATGAACGGTGATCTCGTTGGCATCCTCGTCGATCGCACAAGCGACGGTGCCAGGAGTATTGGTGATGATGATTGCCAACAGGGTTTGCGCAAGCGGATGCCGAATCTCCATCGGCACCTTGATCCATCCCGGCCGAGGTTTCAATCCCGGCGTCAACACCAGGCGCGCCACGACCAGGTTGGACTCCACGATGTCCCAGACCACGACGCCGAACAGGCGCAGCACATGGCGCAGCGATCCAGGCGAAAAACGGGTGGTCAGGAACCCTCGAATCAGCCGCGGCAGCAACCAGCCGAGGACAGCAGCCGAGATCAGCTGCGGCAAGGCCAGCGACTGCTGCAGCAGCAGCCAGCAGACGGCAATCATGATCGATAGCGTGGGGTGGCCGAACCATCGCCGCACCATGCCCCCCAGCCCTGAAGTCGACTTCATTTGGCGGGCTCCGGCAAGACGGGGGGCGCTGTACCACGATACGGCCGGTGGTGGCTCTCGGTCGGAATGCCGTTGCGCGGTCCCAGCACCGCTCGGCCATAGGCCGCCCGGTCATTGAGTTGCAACGCGGCCGCAGCGGTGTAGCGCTGCAACGGGCCGGCAAACAGGGTCATCAAGATGCTGGCAGACAACAACGCGAAGGTTGCACCGAGCAGCCGCGGACTGGCTCCGGGCTGTGTGCCCGCAGCCAGGTCACTGCGGGAATTCCAGAACAGGATGCTGCCGGCGCGTGCCAGGCCGATCAATGTCAGCAGGCCGACGCCGAGCACGACGATCCAGACCGCCACCACCAGCGGCGAAGCGAACGCGGCCTCGAGGATCATCAGTTTGCCGATGAAACCCGGCAATGGCGGAAGGCCTGCCACCGACGCGGCAGCCAGCAGCAGCATCAATCCGAGCATCTGCGGCTGTGCCACCTGCAACGCCGGCTTCAGACGCGCACCAACCACGCCGCGCTGCGCCGCGACCAGTTCGGACAACAGGAACAGGCCGGCGATGACCAGACTGCTGTTGACCATGTAGAACAGCGCCGCCGACCAGGCATCGTTGGTGAACAGGCCGATGGCCGAGACCACGGTGCCGACCGACACCACCGTCAACCAGGCAACCAACCGCGGTAGCGTGTGCGAAGCCAGCGCACCCAGCACGCCCAGCACACTGGTCGCCAGCGCCAGCGGCAGCAGCACCGGTTGGACAATCAGCGCAGAAGCGCCGGCATCGGCGCCGAAGATCACTCCGTGGACCCGCAGAATGGCGTAGACGCCCACCTTGGTCATGATCGCGAACAAGGCGGCGACGGGCGCGCTCGCCGCCGCATAGGTGGCCGGCAGCCACACCGACAGCGGCACCAGCGCCGCCTTGAAGCCGAACACCACCAGCAGGATCAGCGCCGCGGCCTGCAGCACGGCGGCCTCCGGTCCGATCACGTCTGGCACGCGCAGCGCCAGATCGGCCAGATTGAGGGTACCCGTCAATCCGTAGATCAGCGCCACGCCAACCAGGAACAGTGCCGAGGCCGCCAAATTCAGCACCACATAGTGAACGCCGACGCGGTAACGCGTGCGGCCCTGCCCATGCAACATCAACACATAGGATGCAACCAGCAGGACCTCGAAGAAGACGAACAGGTTGAACAGGTCGCCGGTGACGAATGCACCGTTCAGCCCCATCAGCTGGAACTGGAACATCGGATGAAAATGCCGGCCCTGGCCGTCCCAGCCGCCGCAGGCATAGACCAGCACGGGCAGCGCGATGCATGAGGTGAGCAGCAACATCAGCGCCGACAGCCGATCAACCACCAGCACGATGCCGAACGGCGGTGCCCAATCACCGACCCGGTAAACCTGCAGCATGCCCTGATCGGCATCGAGTGCCAGTCGCACAGCCCACACCAGGCCGAGCGCAGCCGAAGCGATGGCGATGACCCGTGCTCGCTGCAGGCGCCGCAGGCCGTGGCCGTCGTGTGCGTCGTTGCCATGGTCGCCGATCAGCAGCAGGACAATTGCGGTGAAACCCGGCAACAACACCGGCAGCACCGGCAGGTTCATCGCGAAAAAATGCTGAAGATTCACGAACGGCGCCTCTTCCCAATGCGCCGCGCCGCCTCGCGCAAGCCATCGACATGGTCGCTGCCGCCACGTTCATGACGGCTGCGCAAGGCCAGTTCGATGGCGAAGCCCATGGTCGCGAAGCCGATGACGATCGCCGTCAGGACCAGCGCCTGCGGCAGCGGATCGGCGAACAGCGGGCCACCACTGAGAATCGGCGCCGCATCGCGCCACAAGCGTCCCATCGCGAAGATGAAGACATTCACCGCATAACCGAGCAGGCTCAGGCCCAGCACGACTGTGAAGGTTCGGCCACGCAGCAACAGGTAGATGCCGCAGGCGGTGACCCAGCCGATGCCGCTGGCGACCAGAAATTCCATGCTCATCGTTTCAACTCCAAAGCCCGTGTGTTGAAGTCGCCTGCCAGCGCTTCGCGGTTGATCGCCTTCATGAGACGGCACTCCGGGGCAGCGGCGGTTCGCTGCTGGCTGCGGCCAGTGCCGACAGCATCAACATCGTCGCCCCGACCACCGTCACGTAAACGCCCAGATCGAACAGCGCGGCCGTTGCCAGCGGCAATTCGCCGAGCAAGGCCACCGTGGGGTGGGCGCTGGCGCTGGTCAGAAACGGATAACCGAAGGCAAACGAACCGATGCCGGTCAGGCCGGCGATCGCCAGGCCGCCACCTGCCCAGCGCGTGAAACGACGACCTGCGCGACCATGCAGCAAGGCCTCCGCGCGAGACTGGCCCAGCGATATGAACTGCAGCACCAGGGCGACCGCCGTCACCAGACCGGCGATGAAACCACCGCCCGGCAGGTTGTGACCACGCCAGAAGATGTAGACGCTGACCAGCAAGGCGAGCGGCAGCATCAATTGCGAGACCATTCGCAGCATCAGCGGTTCGCGCGCGAAGGTCCAGGCACGGCCCAGCGCATCGGTCGAAGGCCGGCGTATCCGCAGGCCATCGAGCAGCGCGAGCCCGCCGACGGCGGCGATCGCCAGCACGGTGATTTCGCCAAAGGTGTCGAAACCGCGGAAGTCGACCAGGATCACGTTGACCGCATTGGTGCCACCACCCAGTGGCAAGGCATTCTGCAGAAAATACCAGGAGATCGAAGAGTGATCGCGGGTCAACATCAGCCATGCCAGCCAGGCCATGCCCGCGCCGCCTGCCAGTGCCAGGCTGGCATCACGAACACGTCGACGAATACTCGACTCGCGCGGGCTGGTCGGCGGCAACAAGGCCAGCCCCATCAACAGCAGCACCGTCGAGACAACCTCGACGGTGAGCTGGGTCATGGCCAGGTCCGGTGCCGAAAATGCGACGAAGGCCAACGACGTGACGAGTCCGATCACGGCGGTCAGGACCACGGCCCGGAAGCGATCGTGATGGCCGAGCACCAAGGCGACACCCGCAACCAGCAGCAGCAGCCAGACGACGATGGCCATCGGTGGCGCGGGCCAAAGCTCGCGCAACCCGGTCGTCAACCCCACACCTTCTCCGACCATCCACGGCATTGCCGCCAGCACGATGGCGCTGCCGATCATCCACGCCGCGTAGCGTTGCAAGGAGCCATTCTCGATTACTTCGATGACGCGACCTGAGAGTCCGAACAAGCGATCGATCGCGTGGGTAAACAGCAGGCGAGCGGTCCATCCATTCGGATGATGCAGGTGCAGTTTGTAGTGGTGGCGCAGCATCCAGTACATCACCGTGCCGCCAGCGATGGCGATCGCGCTCAGCAGCAGCGGCAAATTGAAGCCGTGCCAGAGCTGCAGGTGGTAGTCGGGCGGCGGTGCACCAAGCATCGCGGCGGCGGCCAGGTGAACCATCGGGCCGAAGGTGATTGCCGGCAGCAAACCGACCACGATGCAGACACCCGCCAGCAAGGTCGGCGACGCTCGCATGGCCAACGGCGGTTCATGGATGTCCGACTTCGGCAAGCTCGAAGAGGCTGCGCCGAAAAACACGTCGTGGACCAGCCGAATCGAATAGGCGAACGAAAAAATGGCGCCGAGCGCGGCAGCCAGCGGCACCATCCAGCCGAATGCAAATTGCGATTGGGCGTCGACCGCTTCGGTCAAGAACATCTCCTTGGACAGGAAGCCGTTTGTCAGCGGCAAGCCGCCCATCGCCGCCGCCGCCACCATGGCAACGCTGGCAGTCCACGGCAGGTAGCGGACGAGCCCGCCCAGCTGGCGCATGTCGCGCGTGCCGGTCTCGTGGTCAACGATGCCGGCGGTCATGAACAAGGAGCATTTGAATGCCGCGTGGTTCATCAGATGAAAGATGGCGGCGACCGCCGACAACGGCGACGCAAGCCCGATCAGGAAGACGATCAGACCGAGGTGACTGATCGTCGAATACGCCAGCAGGCTCTTGAGGTCGTGGCGAAAGACTGCGACATAGGCGGCGAACAGCATCGTGACCAGCCCCACGGAGGCGACGATGGCCTCGAACAGACCGCTGCCTCCAAGCACCGGATACAACCGGGCCAGCAGGAAGATGCCAGCCTTGACCATCGTGGCCGAATGCAGGTACGCCGACACCGGCGTCGGTGCGGCCATCGCCTCCGGCAACCAGAAATGGAACGGCCATTGCGCGCTCTTCGTGAAGCAACCGACCAGGATCAGCACCAAGGCAAGCGGATAACGCGGATCGGCCTGAATGGCAGCGCCAGCGCCGGCCATTTCCGAGATCTGATACGTGCCGGCAATCTGACCCAGCACGATGACGCCAGCCAGCAGCACCAGGCCACCACCTCCGGTGACGGTGAGGGCCATCCGCGCACCGGCACGCGAATCCGCGCGATGCCCCCAGTAGCCGATCAGCAGGAATGAGGAAACGCTGGTCAGCTCCCAGAATACGATCAGCAACAGCAGGTTGTCGGACAGCGCAACGCCCAGCATCGCAGCCATGAACAACATCAGCTGCGTGAAGAATTTGCCGGCTGGATCATCGTCTGCGAGGTAGGAGGCCGCATAGAGGATCACCAGCAGACCAATCCCGGTGATCAGCCAGACGAACAGCAGGGCCAGCCCGTCGAGCCGGAACGCCAGATCAAGGCCGATTGCCGGTACCCACTCGGTGTGCGACAGAACGGTTTGTCCGTCGAAGATGCCTGGCGCCAGGCTGCACGCGATGCCGAGCGACGCGGCCGTCACGCCCGCCGCCAGCCAGGCCGTCAGCTTGCGGCGGTATGGGCTGTTGTCTTGTCCACTCCAGAAACACAGCGATGTTCCGAGCAGCAACGGCAGCAACACGATGGCCGCAAGTGGATTCATGTGTCGAAGGTGGGAGGATTCATCGCGGAGCATTGTAGGAAGGCTTTGCAATACCCCAGCGCAGTGAGCGGCCTACTGCTTGACCGGCTTGACCGAAATTGCTTGACCGATATCCCGCCTCTCCGCTCGGAACGCCCAAAGGTCCAGAATCACGTCCATGATTTTTGGCGCACCACGCTTCTTCAGCTCGACGAGGCACCACAGGACCGCAAGCCAGTGGCTGAGCGCTGTGTTGCTTGGTTTTCTGCCTGGCTTGCATGTCGCAGCAGCCGGCGCTGCATCAGGTGCACCGGTCAAGACAGAACACGTCACGGCCGCACTGGTGTCGGAGGCCGCCGCGGTCCAGCCCGGTAAATCGGTGCTGATCGGACTGCGGCTGCAGCACATTCCCCATTGGCACACCTATTGGCGCAACCCCGGCGACTCGGGCTTGCCGACCACCCTCACCTGGACTGCGCCAGCCGGTGCTGATATCGGCGCGATCGACTGGCCGGCCCCGAAGCGCTTACCACTCGGGCCGCTCGTCAACTATGGCTACGAGGGCGACCTGCTGCTCCCGATGCGATTGACAGCACCAGCCGACGCTCGTCCGGGCAGCACGCTCAATCTGCAGGCCAACGCCTCGTGGCTGGTCTGCCGCGACATCTGCATTCCCGAGAGCGCGACGCTGAACCTGGAACTGCCGGTTGCCGAGCCGGGTGTGACGCCGGACCCCACGGCTTACGACGAGCTGTTCGAGCGCACTGCCATTCGGCAAGCTGTTCCGCTGCAAGGCTGGAGCGCATCGCTGCAGCACAGTGGGGCCGAGATGCTGCTGCAACTCGACCGCGACGGCGGCACGGTGGCAACACCTGACCCGGTCCCGATGGTGCAAGTCTTCCCTTACACCGAACAGCTGATCGAGCCGGCGCGTCACGAGTTGTATCGAACACCGACTGGCTATGCGGTGCGCTTCAGCGTGGTGGCAAACGCCACCATCCCAGCGACTTTCGACGCCATTGCCGTGCTGCAGTCCGCAGACGGCACCCCCCCGCCGACGCTCTGGAGTGGTGGCCGTCCCAGCGCCGAATTCACAGCGTCGATCAAGGCGGTCGCAAACATCGCCCTGCCCAACGGGTCGGTTCGCATCGAGTCGGGTGAGCCAGCCCTGGCAGACGCCCGCGGCGGCATTGCAACGACGCCCGAACAATTCGGCGGGGGTGCCGCACCGCTCGGCCTGCTCGCAGCGCTGCTGCTCGCGCTGGTTGGCGGCATGGTCCTCAACCTGATGCCATGTGTCTTTCCGGTGCTGTCGATCAAGCTGCTCAGCCTGACGCAGCACGGCACCGACAAACGCAAATTACGCACCCATGCAGTGGCCTACAGCGCAGGCGTGACGCTCAGTTTCGTCGCTCTCGCCGCAATGCTGCTCGGCCTGCGCGCAGCCGGCAGCGCAGTCGGTTGGGGCTTCCAGTTGCAGGAACCCGGCGTCGTTTTCGCGCTGGCCCTACTGTTCTTCGCAATCGGCCTGAACTTGATGGGTGCTTTCGAGTTCGGCAATTTGCTGCCCCAAGGCCTCGCCTCCTGGCGGGCCAAGCGGCCGGCCGCCGACGCATTCGGCGCCGGTATCCTGGCGGTGGTTGCCGCGAGCCCGTGCACGGCGCCGTTCATGGGAGCCGCACTGGGCTTTGCGCTGACCCAGTCTGCCGGCATCGCACTTACCATCTTTGCGGCGCTTGGCATCGGCATGGCGCTGCCGTATGCCGCGCTGGTCTTGCTGCCGGGTTGGCGTGCCCGCCTGCCTCGCCCCGGCGCGTGGATGCTTAGACTGAAACAGTTGCTGGCATTTCCGATCTTTGCAACGGTCGTCTGGCTGATCTGGGTGCTCGGCCTGCAGGCGGGCATCAATGGCGCAGCGAAGGCGCTGCTCGCCTTGGTGGGCCTCGGTTTCGTCGTCTGGTTGGCCGGGGCCATTCGCTCGGACGCTGCCACCCGTCGCGCGGCCAGCAGTGTCGCCGTCGTGGCACTTGCCGGTTTGCTGATCTGGAGCTGGCCGGCCGAGCTGACCCCCGCGCAAGCCGCCGAAGGCAGGAGCGAATCGGCCGCCCGCGACAACCTCGACCCGGCGCAATGGCAAGCCTACAGCGACGATCGCCTGAAGCAGCAACTTGCCGATGGGCGGCCGGTCTTTGTCGATTTCACCGCGGCCTGGTGCGTGAGTTGCCAGGTCAACAAGCGATTGGTGCTCAACACGCAAGGCGCAAAAGCGGCGTTTGAACAAGCCGGAGTGAGCTTGATGCGCGCCGACTGGACACGGCGCGACGCCGAGATCACGGCTGCTTTGGCCCGACTGGGCCGCAATGGCGTACCAGTCTATGTCCTGCATCGCCCCGGCAAGGAACCTCTGCTGCTGCCGGAGATTCTCACCCTTGGCCTGCTGCGCGATGCCTTGTCGAGCCTGCAGCCGCAATAGCCCTCTCCACCAACGCTAAAAGGAGTTTTCGATGCACCACTCGTTCACTTCTCGCCTGCCTGCCAGCAACGCCTTCGCGGCCGCTCTGCTGATGTCGATGTCCTTGGTTGCATCCCACGCCGCTGCGGCAACGATCGGGCAGCCGGCTCCGGCCTTCGAGTTGAAGGACACCAGCGGCAAGACCGTCAAGCTGTCCGATTTCAAGGGCAAACATGTGGTTCTGGAGTGGACCAACCCGGGCTGCCCATTCGTGCAAAAGCACTATGGCGCGCAGAACATGCAGTTGCTGCAGAAGGACTACACGGCGAAAGACGTGGTCTGGCTCAGCGTCAACTCGACCGCGAAGAGCGCCGGCGACTACCTGGAGCCATCGGCTCTGAATGCCAAACTCGTCAAGGAATGGAGCGCCACGCCGACCGCCGTGCTGATGGACGAGTCCGGCACGGCGGGCCGCGCCTATGGCGCCAAGACCACGCCGCACATGTATGTGATCGACCCGGCCGGCAAGCTCGTCTACGCCGGCGGCATCGACGACAAGCGCACGGCCAACCCGGCAGACATCAAGACCGCGAAGAATTTCGTGAAAGCCGCGCTGAGCGAATCGCTGGCCGGCAAACCAGTCAGCACGCCGACGGCGACCCCTTACGGCTGCAGCGTCAAATACGACGCGGGTTGAGCGGCTGCGGCCGCGCGATCCGTCGAGGCGGCGATTTCCACGGACCATGCTTCAGTACCGGGGAGGATAATCGTCCTCCCCGTTGGAGCCCTTTGCGACCATGACCACCACCATCCGCCAAGACGACCTCGTCGAATCGATTGCCGCTGCGCTGCAGTACATCAGCTACTACCACCCCACCGACTACATCGCTCACCTGGCACAGGCCTATGCGCTTGAGCAGAGTCCGGCAGCCAAGGACGCGATTGCGCAGATCCTGACCAACTCGAAGATGTGTGCTGAAGGCCGGCGGCCGATCTGCCAGGACACCGGCATCGTCAACGTCTTCATCGAAGTCGGCATGGATGTGCGCCTCGAAGGCTTCACCGGCAGCCTCGAGGATGCGATCAACGAAGGCGTGCGCCGTGCCTACCTCGATTCGGACAACCCATTGCGCGGATCGATCGTCGCCGATCCGCAGTTCGAACGCAAGAATACGAACGACAACACGCCGGCGGTGATCCACATGAAGCTGGTGCCAGGCAACAAGGTCGATGTGCAGGTGGCTGCCAAAGGCGGCGGCAGCGAGAACAAGAGCAAGTTCGCGATGCTCAACCCGAGCGACAGCGTGGTCGACTGGATCCTGAAAACGGTGCCAACCATGGGCGCGGGCTGGTGTCCGCCGGGCATGCTCGGTATCGGCATTGGCGGTACCGCCGAAAAAGCGATGCTGATGGCCAAGGAATCGCTGATGGAGCCGATCGACATGCACGAGCTCAAGCAGCGCGGGCCGCAAAACAAGACCGAAGCCTTGCGCATCGAGCTGTGCGACAAGATCAACGCGCTGGGCATTGGTGCCCAAGGGCTCGGCGGCCTGACGACGGTGCTCGACGTCAAGATCTCGATGTACCCGACACATGCCGCGAGCAAACCGGTAGCACTGATTCCAAACTGTGCAGCGACCCGCCACGCCCATTTCGCGCTTGACGGATCGGGACCAGCCTACCTGGAACCGCCGAGCCTGGATCTGTGGCCTGATGTGAAGTGGGCGCCGGACTACAACCAGTCGAAAATGGTCGATCTTGACAAGCTAACCCGCGAAGAGGTCGCCTCCTGGAAGCCGGGCGACACGCTGCTGCTGTCCGGCAAGATGCTGACCGGCCGCGACGCCGCACACAAGCGCATCCAGGACATGCTGGCCAAGGACGAGCCGCTACCGGTCGATTTCACTGACCGCGTGATCTACTACGTCGGCCCGGTCGATCCGGTGCGAGATGAAGTGGTCGGCCCGGCCGGCCCGCCCCCCGCGACGCGGATGGACAAGTTCACCGAGATGATGCTCGCCCAGACCGGCCTGATCGGCATGATCGGCAAGGCCGAACGCGGCCCGGCCGGCATCGAGGCAATCAAGAAGCACAAGAGCGCCTATCTGATGGCGGTTGGCGGCGCAGCCTATCTGGTGTCCAAGGCGATCAAACACGCGAAGGTCGTCGGCTTCGCCGATCTCGGCATGGAAGCGATCTACGAATTCGACGTCAAGGACATGCCGGTCACCGTCGCTGTCGATTCGAAGGGCAGTTCGGTCCACGACACGGGGCCGAAGGAGTGGCGGGCGAAGATCGGCAAGATTCCGGTTGTTGTCGGCTGATTACGCTCACGACGATCGACATAGCCGTTAGCCAACGGCTGGAGCGAGCGCGTCGGGGAGGACGGCCTTGTTCTGCTCCATGTCCCCCGGCGCCTGCCTGAACGGCGGCGTCCTCCTCCTTGTCGTCCGCAGAACAAGGCCGTCCACCCCGACGCTTCGGCAACGCGGCGCC
>JBBRID010000007.1:0-24069 GCA_038221635.1 Burkholderiales bacterium | reverse complement strand
AAACCCGGCGCGGGCAAGGACCACTGCGCAGAAGAAAGTCAGGATCAATACCGAGAGTACTGGAATTATCCGGGCTCTTGGTGGGAGTTTTCCTTTCCATCGGCCGCCCAGTGTGAACTCGCCCCAAGGTGCACCCAGTGCTAGTGCGACTTGAAAGACGCCTACGCCGGCCGAAGCCAGGATGAAAAGTTGAGCTGCGGTTTTCGACATCGTTGGGATCGCAACGGCTGGTGTTTCGTGAAGCCTAACGAAAAGCGTTTATCTGCCGCCGACGCAGAGTTGATCGAAGGCACGATGTCATGCGGCAGATAAACCTCGTTGGACTCAACCGCTCGCTGCAGCGGTGCAATGGGCAGTGTAAGGTTCAGATCGGTATTTGAGCAGGGCGCGACCCGGGCCGATACCCCCAATATGCATGCTGCGCGGTGACGGGTCGCCGATGGTGTGTGCGCACGGGCCAATGTTGCTCTTGATTGGCGCAATCGTGCTGAGTTTCGACGGCGAGGCGCAGGCCGATACCGGCGTGCATCGCAAACCTGGACGAGTTGGCGGATCTGCTCGCAGCCGATTCACGGCGGACCTCGACAGCCGTGTGGAAGAAGCGCCTGGAGCGCCGCACGGTCGGCACCGCGCGCGTTCACCACCTGCCAGTGTCCGGCCTTGCAATGCGAACAGCAGGTGATCTCGATGGCTGCGACGCGGCGCATGAAGGCCTGCACCTCCTCGCGCACGTGTGGCGTGGCTGCGGGCATTGCCAGCAGTTGCCGGGCTTCGGCCAGACGCTGCGCCTTGGCCGCGGGCGCCAGCAGCCCGTAATGGCGAATGCGCTTGAAGCCGTTCGGCAGCACATGCTTGAGCAGCCGCTGCACGAATTGCGCGCCCGGCAGTGCGATGGTGCGTTTGCCGCCGCTGTCGTCGGCCCGTACGCGCAGGCGCACCCGATCGCCGTCGATCGCCACCAGACGCTCGTTGCCGATGGCCGTTCGGTGCGTGTAGCGCGCCAGGTAGTCCAGCACCGCTGCCGGCCCGGCCAATGGCGTCTTGGCGTAGACCACCCAGTCGTGACGGCGCAGCGCTTGGACGCGGCGTCGGCGGGCCAGTGGCGTATCTGCGGGGTCGCGCGACAACACACCGCTGCGGCAGGCATCCTCCAGCGCTTGAATGAACTTGCCACGAAAGACGCTGGACAGCGCATGCACCGGGAACAGAAAGCGATCGGTGCGGGTGGGCCTGACCCATTGCCAGCCCTCGCCGTCTCGTTGCAATGCCCCGCAGGCCATCAACGCATGCACATGGAGGTGACGGCGCAGGTCCTGCGTCCAAGTGTGCAGCACCAGAGTGAACGCACCGATGCCGCCGAGCCATCGCGGGTTGGCTGCAAATTCCATCAAGGTCTGGGCCGTGGCCTGGATTAGCGCCTCATAGACCCATCGGGCGTGCACCGCCGCCAGCGCATTGAGCTCGTGCGGCAGCGTGAACACCAGATGGCAGTACGGCACGTCCAGCAATTCGGTCAAGCGCGCGGCGCGCCAAGCATCACGCGCTCGGGTCTGGCATTGCGGGCAATGCCGATTGCGACATGAGTGCCAGCGCCATTGCTCGGCTGCACAGCCATCGCAGCGCAGCAGCTCGCCGCCGAGCGCCGGCGTGCGACACGCGACGATGGCGCGCCAGGCACGCGCCTGTGCGGTGCTCAGTTGGTGCGAGCGCAGGTAATCCGGACCGAAGCGCCGCAGCACCTTGGCCAGCGTGGTCGACACGGTCGCTCAGTGCAGCGTGATCGTCGGCAGCGCCGTCAACAGCGACCAGGGCTCGCGCCGCGCACCGTCGGGCTCACCCGGGCGTGCCAGATGCAGGTACCGGGTCGTGGTGCTGACGTGGCTGTGTCCGAGCCACTGCTGCAGGCTGTAGAGGTCCACTCCGGCTTCCAGCAGGTGCGTCGCATAGCAGTGGCGCAGGATGTGGATGCCACCGACCTTGGTGATTCCTGCGGCCCTGCGGGCATGGCCGTACCAGCGTTGAGCCTGCGAGATATCCAGCGGGCGGGGCTGACCCTGACGCGGCCCGAACAACCAGTCGCGCGGCCGAGTGCTTTGCCAGTAGCGACGCAGCAGCGCGAGCAAATCGTCGGCCACGGGCACGTACCGGTCTCGTCCGCCCTTGCCCTGGACGACGTGCACGCACTGGCGGTCAACAGCACCGTCGATATGCTCGATTCGCAGCGCACACAGTTCGCTTACCCGCAAACCCAATCCATAGGCGCAGGCCAGCAGGGCATGCGCACGCAGGTCATGCGCGCACGACAACACGGCCGCCACCTCGGCTCGAGACAGCAGCTGCGGCAGCCGCTGCAGCGCAGGCGCCAGCGGGATCTGGAACGCCTTGCCATCCAGCCCGAGCACGGTGCCGTACAGAAACCGAAAGGCGCAACCGTATTGGTTGACGCTGGCGCGCGCCAGATGGCGTTCGCGAACCAGGTGCAGCAGGTACTGCTGCACCTGCTCGGCCGTCAGCAATTCCGGGCTACAGCGGTAGTGCCTCGCCAGCCGAGATACGGCCTCGAGATAGCTCTCCTGCGTTCGCAGGGCCATGCCGCGCAGCACCAGGGCATCGAGCATGCGTTGTCGAAGTGGTGTCATTGCCTTCCCCTTACCGATGCACGGGCACATGCCCGCACCGATCAAGGTAGGTCCATCACTCCGATCTGTCTTCGCCCACTCGCCATACAACCACCGCGACAGCGGTTTAGTTCAACGTGATTTCACAGGGGCTCATGTTCGCCGATCGTTCGGGATATCACAATCCCCGCACTCACGGTGCTCGCTGCAACTCCCCGCCGGGCTTGAATTTTCCCCTCTTTGGTGTGGTTTCGCATCCGCAATGGCAGGACTAAATTTTTGCGGATGGAAGCATCCGTGCCAACGTCCGAACCGCCGCGACTGCTGACGCGGATGCGGGAGCAGATTCGGCTGAAGCACTACTCACTGCGTACCGAACAATCGTACGTCGCCTGGGCCAAGCGGTACATCCTTTTCCACAGCAAGCGGCACCCGGCC
Source organism: Burkholderiales bacterium (assembly GCA_038221635.1). Lineage (GTDB taxonomy): Bacteria > Pseudomonadota > Gammaproteobacteria > Burkholderiales > Burkholderiaceae_C > Ideonella_A. The sequence goes on along the minus strand of JBBRID010000007.1, from coordinate 21,013 downwards.
GACATGGGGGCGACCGACGTCGAGTCCTTCCTGACCTGGCTGGCGGTCGAACGCCAAGTATCCGCGTCGACACAGAACCAGGCCAAGTCAGCGCTGCTGTTCCTCTACCAGGAAGTGCTGCAATGTGACCTGCCCTGGCTGAAGGAGGTGGTGTCGGCCAAGCGGTCTAGCCGATTGCCGGTGGTGTTGACGGCGCATGAAGTGCGCTCTCTGCTGATGGAACTCGACGGCAACCTCATGCACCTGGTCGCCTCGTTGCTTTACGGAACCGGCATGCGCCTGCTCGAGGGACTGCGGCTTCGGATCAAGGACGTCGAGTTTGCGCGGCGCGAGATCATCGTGCGCGCCGGCAAGGGAAACAAGGATCGGCTCACCGTGCTGCCGGAGAACCTGATCGAACCCTTGCGCACCCAGCTCGCTCGCGTTCATCAACTGCATCAATCCGATCTTGCCAGCGGGCACGGCGAGGTCGAGTTGCCATTCGCGCTGGCCTTGAAATACCCTTCGGCTGGCCGTTCCTGGGGATGGCAGTACGTATTCCCGAGCCCGGTCTTCAGCGTCGATCCGCGCAGCGGCGTCGAGCGCCGGCACCATCTCAACGAGAGCTCGGTCCAAAAGGCGGTCTCGATGGCGGCTCGGCGCGCCGGCATCGTAAAGCCCTGCACACCGCATGTCCTGCGCCATTCATTTGCCACCCACCTGCTGCAATCGGGCTACGACATCCGCACGGTTCAGGAACTGCTCGGGCATGCGGACGTGAGCACGACGATGATTTATACGCATGTGATGAACAAGGGCGGGCGGGGGGTGTTGAGTCCACTGGATGGGTTGTAAGTCGGCTTGGCCGCCTGGACTCATCGGGCCGAAATCGACAGACGCGCCCCGGTGCCTCGATCAATCGTCAAGCGGACGGGCGATCAGCGGATTCGGGTGTTCAATGCCGCTGCCGCTGCCGCTGCCGCCGCTGCCGTACGGGCGGGTGATGATCTCGAGCAGGTGACCGTCGGGGTCGGCAAAGTAGACGCCGCGGCCGTCGTCCCAGTGGTTGATCTGGCCGGCTTGGCGGCGCGCCGGGTCGGCCCAGTGGTTCAGGCCACGCGCCTGGATGCGGCCGAAAATCTCGTCGAACTCGGTGCTGCGACTCGATGGCTTCATCGCTGTCGATGTAGTCGAGCGAGGTGACGCCGATCTGCACGACGGCGAATGGCCCGAACAGAAACGGCGGCGTCTGCAGGCCGAGGATCTCGGCCACGAAACGCGCCGAATGCTGCTTGTCGCGCACGTTCACGATCGCGTGGTTCAGCGTAACGGCCATCTTTGCCGGTTCGCTCAAGCCACCCTGCCAAACCACCACACCGACAAACCACCAGCCAGCGCCACGATCAAGGCGCCCAGCACCGCCAGCAGCGCAGTGATCTCGGTTTCCTTCTTCTCGACTGCCAGCCGGGTGCCGAGCCCTTCGTAGACCTTCTTCAGGTCTTCGGCGGTGCCGGCGTAGTAGTAATCGGCGCGGGTGGTCTGCGCAATTGTCTTCAGCGTGTCTTCGTCGAGGCGCACGCGCATGCTCCAGCCTTCGAAGCCGATGGTTTCACCCTCTTTGGTGCCGATGCCCACGGTATAGACCTTGATGCCACGGTCGGCGGCCATCTTGGCGGCTTCGATCGGATCCGGGCCGGTGGTGCGCTGGCCATCGGTCAGCAGGATGATCGCCGCCGAGCTGTAGGAGCCGGGCTGCACCGGAACGAAATCTTCCTTCGGTTTCTCGTTCGGGCCGGGCGGCATCGCACGCTGGCCGGTGATCTGGCTCAGGTCGATGCCCGCTTCCGGAAACAACGTGGCCAGCGACAACACGATACCGCTGCCGATCGCGGTGCCGCGCTGCAGCTGGAAGCGGTCGATCGCGGCGACCACGTCTTCACGGCTGAACGTGGGTGCCTGCACCACCGCCGCGGTGCCGGCGAAGGACACTACTGACAGGCGCACGCTGCGCGGCAGGCTGGTGATGAAGGCCTTGGCGGCTTCTTGCGACGCAACCAAGCGGTTCGGCTGCACATCGGTGGCGCGCATGCTGCCCGACACGTCCATCGCCAGCACGATGGTTTCCTGTTGCAGCGGCAGGCTGATCACCGCGGTCGGTCGGGCCGAGGCCAATATCAAGACAGTCAATGCCATCAACAGCAGCAGCGGCGGCACGTGGCGGCGCCAGGCGCCGCGCCGGCCGAGTGCTTCACGCACCAATCCGAGGTTGGCAAAACGCAGCGTGCTCTGCTTGCGCCGACGCAGCAGCCACAGGTAGGCCAGGATCAGGATGGGCAAAGCGAGCAAGCCCCACAACATCACGGGCCAGATGAAATTCAGCGGAACGTTGGGGATGATGGGTGTCATGGCAGCGGGCGCCTCGGCTCGTTGAATCAGCGCGCTGAGGCGGTGGAAGGCTTGTCGGCCGGGCCGGCCGCGGCGCTTGCCGCAGCACGCCGCCCAGCCGCGAGCGATTGCAAATGGTTGGGTGCCCCGCCGCCTGCCGCCAGCCGGCTGCGTTGTTTTCGCAGGTCGGCAAAACGCATGATGGCGTCGAGCAGGTCGTCGTTGGTGGCGAGCTCCAGCGTATCCACTCCGGCGCGCCCGAAGGCTTCGCGCAATTCGACTTCGCGGCGCGCGGCGGCAGCGGCATAGCGCTTGCGAAAACCCCGGTCCGAGGTATCGACCACCAGCTCTTCGCCGGTCTCGGCGTCGCGCATCGTCAGCAGGCCGATATCGGGCAGCTCCATCTCGAGCGGATCGAATAGCCGCACCGCCGTCACCTCGTGGCGCAGCGCCAGCCGGCCGAGCAGTTCGTGCCAGCCGGGCGCACTGATGAAATCGGACACCACGAACAGCGTGCTGCGCCGCTTGATGAGCTGCTGCGCCGATTGCAGCAGATGCGACAGCTGGGTCGCTCCCTGCCTGACCGGCTGAGTGGCGCTGCTGCGCTTGTCGATCAGTTGCAGCAACTGAAGCACCTGTTGCCGCCCGCCGCGCGCCGGCAGCACCGCATCGACCTTGTCGCCATAAAGCAGTGCGCCGACACGGTTGCCGTGGCGCGTCAAAAGCCGCGCCAGCACGCCGACGAACTCGCGGGCAACGCGCTTCTTGGTTTGCAGGTCGGAGCCGAAATCGACGCTGCCACTCAGGTCGACCAGAAACCAGGCGCTCAGCTCGCGGTCTTCGGTGAACTGGCGCACATGCGGTATCTGCAGCCGCGCGGTGACGTTCCAGTCGATGTGGCGGACGTCATCGTGGTGCTGGTATTCACGCAGGTCGGCCAGATCGAGCCCGCCGCCACGCCACAAGGTACGGTGGTTGCCTTGCAACTGCCCGTCGAGACGGCGCAGCACCGTCCACTCCAGCCGGCGCAGCAGGACATCGGAGCTTTCGTAATGCGGCGTGGCGGTCGGGGTCATGACGAGGCTAGGCCTGTGCTCATCTCTGCCTCATCCATGTGCCAGCGGCTTGTCCGGCACCGGAATCTTCTTGATGATCCGCTGGATCAGCGAATCCGCGTCATGCCCCTCGGCGAGCGCTTCATAGCTCAACACCAGCCGGTGGCGCAGAACATCGGGAATCAGCACCGTCATGTCCTCGGGCAGCGCGTAGCTGCGACCGCGCATGAACGCCAGTGCGCGCGCGCCCTCGATCAGCCCGATGGTGGCGCGCGGGCTGGCGCCATAGGTGAGAAAAGGCACCATGTCGGCCAGTTCGTACTTGTCGGGGCGCCGGGTTGCGCTGACCACCTTCACCGCATACTGGATCATCGATGGGTCGACATACACCTTGCGGCATTCCTGTTGCAACTCGGCCAACTGGCTCATGCTGGCCACCGCAGCCACTGTGGTGGGTGGACCGGTGACACGTTGAGCGATGACAAATTCTTCTTCCTCGCTCGGGTAGTCGACCAGCACCTTCATCATGAAGCGGTCGACCTGCGCCTCGGGGAGCGGGTAGGTGCCTTCGGTCTCGATCGGGTTCTGAGTGGCCATCACCAGAAACGGCGCCGGCACGAGGTGGCTCTCGCCGGCAATCGTTACCTGGCGCTCCTGCATCACTTCGAGCAGAGCACTCTGCACCTTGGCCGGCGCGCGGTTGATTTCGTCGGCGAGCAGCAGGTTGGCGAACACCGGGCCGAGCGAGGTTGCGAACTCGCCGGTCTTGGGGTGGAAGATGCGGGTGCCGATCAGGTCGGCCGGCACCAGGTCAGGCGTGAACTGTATGCGCTTGAAGGAGCCACGCAGCGTCGACGCCAGCGTCTTGATGGTCAGTGTCTTGGCGAGCCCGGGAACGCCCTCGACCAGCAGGTGGCCTTGCGCCAGCATCGCGATCATCACCCGCTCGAGAAAATAGTCCTGCCCGACGACCACCCGTTTGACCTCGTAGAGCACCTGCTCCATCAGCGAGTTGGCGGTCGGGGTACCGGTGGCGTCGGTGGAAGTGGCGGCAGTCATCGGCAAGACCTGTTGATTGGTGATGGGGTGGGCGGAGTCAGAAAGGAGGCATGCCGGCACCGGCAGCGGCATTTTCAATTGGCACCGCAAAACCGATGCCGATGAAGGTGCGTTGACGCGACGGATTGAGAATGGCGGTGACGATGCCGACCACCGCGCCGTCGTTGGTCACCAACGGGCCGCCGGAATTGCCGGGGTTGGCGGCAGCGTCGAACTGGATCAGGTTGGTGATGATCTGCTGTCCATCGGGCGAATTGAACTCACGCCGCAATCCGGACACCACGCCGGCCGAAGCCGACGGGCCGATGCCGAACGGAAACCCGACCGCCAGCACCTCGTCTCCTGGCAGCAGGTCGGCTGTGGAGCGCATGGTGGCGGCCTGCAGGTCGTCCGGAATGCTCTTGGCGCGCAGCACCGCCAGGTCGTTGGCGGGTTGTACGTTGATCACCTGGGCATCCGACACATGGCCGTCGGCAAAGGTCACCTTGATGCGGCGCGCGCCTTGCACCACGTGCAGATTGGTCAGGATGGTTCCGTTGTCGATGATGACAACGCCCGTGCCGATGCCGCGCTCGACATGGCCCTCCCCGCCCTTGCCGGCCGCGGAAGCTGATTTCTGTTTGTCGCCGGCAGCAGGCGCAGGGCCGTTGTCGTCGCCCTCGTCGCCTTCGGTCATCAAGCCGAGCACCCTGACCACCGAGCCACGAACCGCCTCGTAGGCCTTGACGCTGTGCGACGGCAAGGGCTTTTCTTCCAGCGACTGGCGCACCAGTGCGTCGATCTGCTTGGCCGTGAATGCCGGCTGAGTGGTCTGCCCGCGGGCGATGAAAAATACCAGGCCCAGCATCGTCAACATCGCCACCCCCCACACCCAGCGTTCATGTCGGGCGATGCGGCCGCGCCAGCCTTTGCGGGAGAGGTGCGCGGGCGCCGCAACGACCTCGCCACCATCGCCGGACGCCGTCACGGCACTTGCAGCGGTGACTGAAGATGTGGGCTGGCGGCGCGGCGATCGGCTGTACAGCGGTGCCTTTTTCATCGCCGGATCCTTCTGGGGTGCTGGGGCTGGTCCATCGGGTCACACTCTCGGTTGCTGGGCTGACGCTGCGCTTGCCGAGGCGCACACAGGTGATACGTCCTCACAGTATCACGGTCGCGGAATCCCGTCATCCTGCGCGGGCATCGGGCCCGGTCAAGGCATGATGCAGGGATGTGGATCGACACGCACTGTCATCTGGATGCCAGCGAATTCGACGCCGACCGGCCCGAGGTGGTGGAGCGCGCGGCGGCGGCCGGCGTGCGCCAGATCGTGCTGCCGGCAGTCGACGTGCACAACCTCGCGACGGTGCGAGACCTGGCGCACCGCTTCGGCCTCGTCTACGCGCTGGGCATCCACCCGCTGTGCGTCGACCGCGCCGACGATGACGACCTGGCCCGCCTCGACGCCGAACTGGCGCTGCACCGCGACGACCCGCGACTGGTAGCAGTCGGCGAAATCGGCATTGACCATTTCATACCCGGCCTGTCGCACGAGCGGCAGGAACATTTTTATGCCGGGCAGTTGGCGTTGGCGCGCCGTCATGACCTGCCGGTGCTGCTGCACGTGCGCCGCTCGGCTGATACGCTGCTCAAACACCTGCGCCGCCATGCCGGCCAGCGCGGCATCGCCCACGCGTTCAACGGCAGCGCGCAACAGGCTTCGGCATTCGTCGAGCTGGGTTTCAAGCTCGGCTTCGGCGGTGCGATGACCTTCGACCGCGCCTTGCAGATCCGCCGGCTGGCTCGATCGCTGCCAGCGACCGCTATCGTGATCGAGACCGATTCGCCCGACATCCCGCCGCACTGGCTGTACCGCACTGCGGCCACGCGCGAAGCCGATGGCGACCCGCGCCAGGCACGCAACGAGCCGGCGCAATTGCCGCGCATCGCAGCCGAACTGGCGGCGCTGCGTGGCATCAGCGTCGAAGCGCTGGCCGAACAGACGACCGCCAATGCCTTGGAAGCCCTGCCGCGCATGCGCGGATCGGGCAGCGGATGAGACACCAGCCGGGTTCAAACGGCGCTGCGGCGAGCCGACGCGCCAAGCATCCCGTTGCGCCAGATGCTATCGCTGCGACGATGCTGTGCGGGCTCGCGCCGGTGATCGACCGATCGACCCGGCTGGTCGTGCTTGGCAGTTTTCCCGGCGTTGCCTCGCTCGAAGCCGGGCAGTACTACGCCCATCCGCGCAACCAGTTCTGGACCATTCTTTCGGCGCTGTGGAACGAAGATCTGCGGGCCCAGCCCTACGCGCAGCGTCTTCAAACCATGCTGACCCATGGCCTGGGCCTGTGGGATGTCTATTCGAGCTGTCTGCGCGACGGCAGCCTCGACAGCGCGATCGACCAGGCCGAATTGAACGATCTGGCAAGCCTGCGCCGGCTGGCACCGCAACTGCGGGCGGTTGCCCACAACGGCGGCGAATCGGCCCGCCATCGCCGCATCACCGAGGCACTCGGCGTGGCTGTGCTGCGCCTGCCGTCGACCAGTCCGGCCAACGCGAGTTGGTCATTCGACCGCAAGCTCGAGGCCTGGCGCGCGGCATTGATGGAAAACGGCGTCACATGAAGCCACTGTTGACCAAGCGGAGCAAGCCAGCGGGTCGAGGCAAGACACCGGTGCTCGAACCCGCCACGCTGTCGGAGTTCAACGGTGTGCGTTACCTGCACCTCGGTACGCCGTGGGTGCAGGGTGCGATGCGAATCCGCAAACCACAGGCCATCGAACTCGAATACGTTCAGCGGATGCTGGTCTGGTTGTTGTTGCGTCCGGAAGCCGAGGCCAATGCGACAGACGCCTGGCAGGACGTGCGTGCGCTGCAATTCGGCCTCGGCTCGGCCACCATCACCCGCTTCTGCCATGTCACGCTGGGCATGCCGACCACCGCGATCGAAATCAATCGCTCGGTAATCGACGCCTGCCGGGTGTGGTTCGCCTTGCCGCCCGATGGCGAACGCTTGTCGGTGATCGAAGCCGACGCGTCGGCCTGGGCTGCCGATGCGGCGCATCGCGCCAGCGCGGATGTGTTGTGCGTCGACCTCTATGACCACGACGCCGCCAGCCCGGCACTCGACAGCGCCGACTTCTATCGCCACTGCGCCGCGCTGCTCGCGAGCGACGGGGTGATGACCGTCAACCTGTTCGGCCGCGATTCCAGCTTCGAAGGCAGTGCCGCCAGAATCGCCGCTGCCTTCCCGCCGGGCGCCGTCAAGAGCCTGCGCCCGACCCGGGAGGGCAACACCATCGTCATCGCCTTGCGCAACGGGGAATGGCCGTCCGCTCAGGTCCTTGCGCTGCGGGCCGACAATATCGAGGCAGGAACGCGCTTGCCGGCGCGCAAGTGGCTGCGCATGCTGCGCGCGCTGCCGGCCGCGGCAAGCGACGACGGCCTAGGCGTCCACGCTGCAGACGCAACACCGCCCGCTCGACGTGGCCGGACTGGAACATGACAACGATGCCGAATCCCGAGATTAAGCCCAGCGCGCCAGCCCAGGCACCGTCGGAGCCCGCCGGCAGTGCCGACGCGGCGGAGTTTCGCGGTCAGCTCGACTGGCGCAGGCTGCTGAAGTGGCTGCGCCAGGACGGCGTCTTGAGCCCGGACGATGCCATGCGCACCGCCAAACGCTTCGCAGCCGGCGACAGCGCGCAGCATCCGCTGGTGCGGCTTGGCAATGCCGGGCTGCAGCGATCCGGCAATGGCCGGCCACTCGATGTCGAAGCCTTGACCGAATGGCTGGCCGAACGCAGCGGCCTGCCGTATCTGCGCATCGATCCGCTGAAGGTCGATGTCGGCCGGGTTGCCGAGGTGATGTCGATCAGTTATGCCGAGCGGCGGCGCGCGTTGCCGATCCAGGTCGGGCTGCGCGACATCACGATCGCCACCTGCGAACCGTTCGACCGCGAATGGATTCCGGAGATCGAGGCGCATACACACAAGACGGTGCGGCTGGTCGTCTCCAGCCCGCCCGAGCTGCAGAAATACACCACCGAGTTCTATACGCTGTCGCGCTCGGTCCGCGCAGCGATCAAGAGTGGTGAGGGTGCCTCGGTGGTGGCCAGTTTCGAGCAGCTGGTTGAACTCGGTCGCAGCACCAAGCAGCTCGACGCCGATGATCAAGGCGTCGTCCAGGTGGTCGACTGGTTGTGGCAATACGCCTTCGACCAGCGCGCCAGCGACATCCACCTCGAGCCGCGTCGCGACCTGAGCGCGATCCGCTTCCGTATCGATGGCGTGATGCACACCGTCTACCAACTGCCACCTGGTGTGATGAACGCAATGATCGCGCGCATCAAGCTGCTCGGCCGGATGGACGTGATCGAAAAGCGCCGGCCGCTCGACGGCCGCATCAAGACCCGCAACCCGGCCGGCGAAGAAGTCGAGATGCGCCTGTCGACGCTGCCGACCGCCTTTGGCGAGAAGATGGTGATGCGCATCTTCGATCCCGACACCACGGTCAAACCACTGGAAGCGCTTGGTTTCGGCAGCCACGACGGCCAGCGTTGGGAACAATTGGTGGCACAGCCGCACGGCATCATTCTGGTGACCGGTCCGACCGGATCGGGCAAGACGACCACGCTGTATGCCACGCTGCGCAGGCTGGCCACCGACGAGGTCAATGTCTGCATGATCGAAGACCCGATCGAGATGATCCAGCCGGCGCTGAATCAAACGCAGGTCCAGTCATCGATCGATCTCGGCTTTGCCGAAGGCCTGCGCGCGCTGATGCGCCAGGACCCGGACATCATCATGGTCGGCGAAATCCGCGATCTTCAGACTGCCGAGATGGCGATCCAGGCCGCGCTGACCGGCCACCTGGTGTTCAGCACCTTGCACACCAACGATTCGGCGCAGGCGATCACGCGGCTGCTCGACCTCGGTGTGCCGCCCTACATGATCTCGGCAACGGTGATCGGCGTGCTGGCGCAGCGGCTGGTTCGCACCTTGTGCCCGAGCTGCAAGAAACCCGACCCGGCAACCACCCGCGAAAGCCTGCAGGCACTGATCGCGCCGTGGACACTGAACGGCGGCGCGCGGCCGCACAAGCCGGTCGGTTGCCTCGATTGCCGGATGACCGGATACCGCGGCCGCGCTGGCCTATACGAGTTGCTGGTGGTCGATGAGACGGCGCGTACGGCGATCCACCCGCATCCGGATTTCGTCAAACTGCGCAAGCACGCAATCTCGGCCGGCATGCGCCCGCTGCGGCTGGCGGGCTTGATGAAGGTGGCCGAAGGGCTGACCACGGTCGAAGAGGTCTTGCGGACGACCCCGTCGCTCGAGTGACGCCAGCCCACATCCGCCGGGCGGACAAACCGCGCTGCCAGCGCCGCGACCGACCGGTCTTCTACACTCGGATCCCAATTTGGCGTAACAGCTGCGCCTCGACACTCAACTGGCCGTTTCATTCGACCCTGATTTGGCGACCCTTTCGATCGCCGCCCCTCGAAAACATCCATGAGCAAAACACGCCCCTTTATCGTCGGCATCGGCGGAACGACCCGGCCGGGATCGACGACCGAACGGGCGCTGGCAGCGGCGCTGGCGCATGCGCAGACGCTGGGTTGCGACACCGAGTTGTTCGGCGCTGGCGCGATGCCGACCGAATCGTACGATCCAAGTCGTCCCGAACGCAGTGATCAGGCGCTCGCGCTGGTCGTGGCGGTAAGGCGCGCGCAGGGCTTGGTGATCGCGACACCGTCGTACCACGGCGGGATCTCGGGGCTGGTCAAGAACGCCATCGACTTCATCGAAGATACGCGCGAAGACGCGGCACCCTATTTCGAAGGCCGCGCGGTCGGCCTGATCGTCTGCGCAGATGGCGCGCAGGCGATGGGGACGACCCTGATGTCGATGCGTGCCGTGGTTCATGCCTTGCGTGGCTGGCCAACGCCCTATGGCGCCACCTTGTTGTCATCGTCACAGCCGTTCGGCAGCAAGGACAATCCGGATACCGATCCGGCTGCAATGCAGGCCTGCGCACTGGTCGGACAAGAGGTGGCCTGGTTTGCCAAGCGGGCGGATCAGGCGATGACCCGAACAAGAAGATGAAGTGGCGGCCGACGCCGGCCAAGTTTCATGGCGTCATGTAGCCCGCATTGGCTTGACCGCGGTGAACACCCAGCCGTCAACGTCTTCTCCGCCTTCCCTGCGAATCACTTTCTTCGTCAGACTGGTCATCTGCATGCCGGATTGTTCGACCAGGCGGCCCAGGTAGGCGGCCGAGTGGGCGTAACGTCCACTGATCGTGAGAACATGGTCGACCTGATCGTCGGCCAACGCCTCGAGTGTGGCGGCGAGAACGCCGCCATCGCGCAATGACAACTGCAAACCGGCGAATACCGACTCCAGCTCACCGAAATAGATGAGCGTATCGGCGCTCGCGACGATGTCATAACGATCGCGCCCCTCTTGCAGAAAGGCCGACAGTTCGGCGAGGTACAAGGCGTCGTAAGCTCCGCGGGATTTCGCCCGCTCCAACATGCCGGCGGACAGGTCGACCCCTTCGAGACGTTTTCCCAAGGGGCGCAGCAAACTGGCGCATAAACCTGTCCCGCATCCGGCGTCGAGCACGACGCCATCTCGAGGCAGGCGCGGACCCAGCTCGGTCAATGCATCGGCGACGAATTGCGGGCCGCGATAGCCAAGACTTCCAAGCTTGGAATCGAATGATGCCGCGAACGAATCGAAGGTCTGCTGGATGTAGCCATCCGAGGCGCGCGGCGGTGGCGCGCTGAATCCGGCCGAAGCCAGCAGATGCAGAGCTCGCGGGTTGTCCGGTTCCGCGGCCAGCCAGTCTTGCAGGATCTCCTTCCCGCGTTCGCTCTGGCCGTCCGCAATCAACGCGGCACACAGGACTTCACGGCTGTGCGAGTTTTTCGGATCCATTCCCATGGCCCGCGAACAGTACTCGATCGCTTCGCGGTGCCGGCCGGTCTGGAAGCACAGGTTGCCGAGGTTGTAAAGCGTAAAGACGTTGTTCGGATCACGTTCGATCGCCAGACGCAGGCATTTTTCGGCCAGGCCGAATTCCCGGCGGCGCCCATGCAGGACACCCAGATTGTTGTAGGCGTCGATGTTGCCGGGTTCGAGGTCGATCACTCGCTGCAAAACCTTGGCGGCTTCGTCGAACTCTCCGGTTTCGAGCAGCACATTCGACAAATTCAGCCACGGACCGGCCTCTTCGGGCCGGATCTCGACGGACCTGGCGATGTAATGCAGTGCCTCGTCGCAACGACCTTGTTCGAAGCGCAGGATGCCCAGGAGATTGAGTGTGGCCGGTTCGTTCGGAAGATGTGTCAGGATGTCGACGTAGATCTCCTCGGCTCGCGCGAGTTCGTCATGCCGGTGCAAGGCCACGGCCATTTGCAGGGCCTGCTCAACCGTGATCTCGCGCTTCGGTTCATCACTCATGTTTGCACCCCAGATTGGCCCGATCAGTCTGCCATGGCAGGCCTGATGACAACGAATAGCCAGCCCGGCACCGCTTCACCACCTTCCTTGCGCAGCACCTCCCGTCGCATCATCTCGATCTCGCAGCCATTTTGCACGACGAGCCGGCGCACGTAGGCCTCCGAATGGGCATACCGACCGTTGACCTGCAAGACAAAATCGACCGCATCGTCCGGCAAGGCCTCGACTGTGGCGGCCATGACACCACCCGGTCTGAGGGCCATGCGCGCAGCGGCCATCACCGGTCCCAAGTCGCCGAAATAGATCAGCGTATCCGCACTGGCAATGATGTCGAAGCGATCCGTTGACGCTTCGATGAATGCTGTCAGTTCGCCGTGGTGCAGCTCGTCGTAGCTGGCGCGGCTGCGTGCCTTTTCGAGCATCCCCGCGGACAGATCCACGCCAATCAGTCTGTCTCCCATCGGCCGCAGCAGGGGGCCGCACAAGCCCGTACCACAGCCAGCGTCGAGCACGACGCCGCCAGTCGGCAATCGCGATCCGAGCGAAGCCAGGGCATCACGGACCAAGCCCGGTGCGCGATAACCCAGACGCTCGAGCTTGGCATCGAACGACTTGGCAAAATTGTCGAACTCGCTGCGGATATAGGCATCCGACGCGCGGCGGGGAACCTCTCCGATACCCAGCGCCCCCAGGTGATGCCTCGGCTGCGGATTGTCCGGTTCGTCCTCGATCCATTGGCGCAGATTCTCGATCGCCCGCTCGACTTCGCCAGCCGCAACCAGTGAGAGGGTGAGCATGTAGCGAACGGAGCCGGACCCTTTGCGGTCTGAGCCGAGTGCCTTCAACCCGTGATCGATGGACTCCCTGAAGCGTTTGGTCGCGTAGTAGAGGTTGCCCAGATTGGCGTGACCAAAACTGGATGTCGGGTCAATCTCGAGCGCGCGCAGCAGGCACTTCTCAGCGGCCTCGCTTCTGCCCAGACGAAAGTGCAGGATGGCCAGGTTGTTGTACACGCCCGCCGAATCGGGTTTCAACACGATCACCCGTTTCAGGGCCTCGACCGCTTCGTCATACTGACCGGATTCGAGCAGGACGTTGGCAAGATTCAACCACGGTCCACCTTCACCGGGTTGTTGCTGAATCGACCTGGCGATGAAGTGCAACGCCTCGTCGACCCTGCCCTGCTGATGACGCAACACACCGAGAAAATTGAGCGCATTGGGCTCGTCGGGCACCATCGACAGCACCGCCGCGTAGATTTTTTCGGCTTCTTCGAATTTCTCGTTGCGCTGCAGACGCACCGCGACTTCGACGGCCTCTCTGATTTCCGCTTCGGTGGGGACTTCAGCGCCCGATGTTGAATCGTCCATGTTCCAATCCGGCGTACAAAGGATAGGCGAACAGGCTAACCGATGATCTGCCGTGAGACCAGTGCAATACCGCACGCTATCGCCACGGGCCATGCGAATCAGGGCGGAATCACCACCACCTTGACCCGCTCGCTGCGGATCAAATAGATCCCGCTGGCGATGATGATGGCACCGCCAAGCAGTGTCTGAGGCGCCGGCCAGGTTGTCCACAGCAACCAGTCGATCGCCATACCCCAGGCCAGCGCCGTATATTCGAATGGCGCCACCGCCGATGCCTGCCCATGCCGGAATGCCTCGGTGATCGCGATCTGTCCCATCAGGCCTGTGACGGCGAGGCCGGCGATCAAGGCCAGGTCTTCGCCGCGAATCGGCAGCCAGCCGGGCAGCGCCAGCACGGTGCCGCCGACGGCAAGCGCCACAGTCGTCCAGAACACCAGGCTGGCGCTCGAGTCACTGCGCGTCAGCAACCGTCCGATGATCGCCGACGCCGCATAACAAACGGCTGCGCCAAGCACGGCCAACGCGCCCAATGACAGAAAGGCCGCGCTGGTTGGTCGCAGCGCGACGATTACCCCACCCAGCCCGACCACGATCGCCAGCCAATGTGCACGCGCCACGCGCTCCTTCAGGACCGGAATGGACATCAGGGTGATCAGCAGGGGCGCGATAAAGAAGATCGTGTAAGCCTCGGCCAGAGGCAGGCTGCGCAAGCCGAAGGCGAACAAAGCCAGCATCAGGACGGCCAGACAGCCACGCAGCCCGTGCAGTGCCCAGCGCACGCGCCACAAGCTCGGCCCGCTCCCGCTCCAGGCGACATAGGCCATCACCAGCGGCAATGCCGACAAGCCTCGCAAAGCGGTTACCTGCAGCGCGGGATAGTGGGCGACCAGCAGCTTCATCAGCGAATCCATCACCGAGAAGGATGCGACCGCAATCAGCATGGCGATGATGCTGCGCAAATTGTCGGAACGGGGCATCGACGAAAGTGGTGGCGTGGCGGGGACCGCATTGTCCACGCGTTGATCGTGTGTCGGCGAACGCCCACGTGGGAGCGCAAGGCCGTCCGATGGACAGCGCTGCGCAAGCAGCGCAAGATTCTCGATTCCCTGCAACCGGACGATGTCATGAACAAGCACTGGACCCTCACAGCCGCCGCACTGCTGCTTGCAACGAGCCCCTGGACCGTAGCGCAGACAACGCTGTCGGCCCAGACTGCCGAAGCCATCGCATCACATGCCGTGCCGTCGACACCCGCGTCGGCAACTGTGCGCCAGGCCAGCAACGGCGCCAGCTTCATCAGCGGCGGTGCCGGCGACGAGGAGCGGCAAAACATGGCGAGCCAGCGGGGCCAGTTTCCGCTGAAGGTCGTGTTGAGCGCCGGCACGGGCGAGTACATCGTAGCGGAGAAATTTCAGCTGCGCGGCACCAAGGGCGGCTCGATGCTGGACGTCGGCAACGTCGGCCCGTGGGTGATGATCAAAGCACCAGTCGGCAGCTACACGCTTGAGGTCACCTACCAGGGCAAGACGTTACGCCGCACTGTCAAGACGGGCAAGGCGCCAACCGAAGTCAATCTGCGCTTTCCGGGCTGATCGTTCGCCTCAATACCTCAATACCTCAATACCCGGGAGCGCGCAGCTGATCATGCGAGTGCACGTCGCTGGGGCTTCGGTAATCAAGCGAATTCCGCGAATTCGGTGTTCAGACGGGTGTGCGGCGGTATCCAGTTTTCGACCCACGCGGCGAACTCGGTCTCGGGCATCGGTCGTGCCATGAAGAAGCCCTGCGCTTCATCACACTGCATCGTCTTCAGCAACGCCCAGGCCTGAGCGGTCTCGACCCCTTCGGCTACCACCGACAGGCCCAGGTTGTGCGCCAGATCGATGGTCGATCGGACGATCTTCAGGTCGGCCCGGTCCTTTTCCATCGCCATCACAAAACTCTTGTCGATCTTCAACTCGTGCAGCGGCAGGCGCTTCAGGTAGGCCAGCGACGAATAGCCGGTGCCGAAATCGTCGATCGACAGGCGCAGGCCCATGGCGTGCAGCCGCTGCAGCGTCTGCAACGCGCGCACCGGATCGTCCATGATTGCGCTTTCGGTAATCTCCAGGCAAAGGCTGCTCGGATCCATGGGCTCTTCGGCAAGCAGCCTCTCCAGCCGCGCCGGCAGGTCCTGATCGAGCAGGTCTCGGGTCGAGAGATTGATCGCAAACTTCAGATCGAACCCCTGCACCCTCAGCTCACTGCTGCGCGCCGCGCAGCGTTCGATCATCCAGGCAGTCAGCACGCGGATGAACCCGGTTTGTTCAGCGAATGGGATGAACCGCATCGGCGCCACCATGCCACGCATCGGATGCTGCCAGCGCACCAAGGCCTCGCCGCCCAGCACGCGGCCGGTCGCCAGCTCGATTTTCGGCTGCAGGAACAGCCGCAGCTGGTCGTGATCGACGGCGGCGCGCAACTCACTCAGCAGCGACAAGGATTCCGCGCTGCCGGAATCGAGACTGGGCTGGTAGACGACGATGGTTGACTGACGCGCTTTCGCTGCATACATCGCCACCTCGGCTCGACCGAGCAGTACGTGGGCGTCGTCGCCGTCGGTCGGCGAGATCGCAACGCCGACCCCGGCGCCGACGTCGATGGTGTGATCGTCGAGGCGGATCGGTTGCTCGAGCGCATGTTGCAGGCGTTGCGCCACATTGCGCGCCGTATCGATGTCGGCGCCAGGCAGGCACACCGCGAACTCATCGCCGGACAAACGGGCGACAAAGTCGCCATCGCGCAATACGCCGTCGCTCAGGCGCAGGGCAATCTGCCGCAGCACCCGATCACCGAATGCATGGCCGAGGATGTCGTTGACATGTTTGAAGCGGTCGAGATCGAGCATCAGCACCGCACAGCTTGATCCGGACGATCGAGCCGCTTCCAGATGATCGCCGAGCAGATCGAGCAACTGGGCGCGATTCGGCAAACCGGTCAGCTGATCCCAATAGGCCAGACGCCGGATGTGTGCATCGCGGGATTGCATGCTCTGGCGCATTTGCTCGAACGCCTCGGCCAGATCGTTGACCTCGTCGCGGGTGCGCACAGAAACTGCAGACGAATAATCTCCCGCCCCCAGCCGCTCCGCGCTTGCCGACAGTTGCTTGATCGGCCCGGTGATGCGCCGTGCGGTAACCAGGCTGCCCACTCCGAACACGCCCAGACCGGCCAGGCCGATCGCCAGCAGCGTCAGCTGAAGCTGGCGGTAGGGGGCCACCGCCTCGTCGATCGAGCGCATCAACACGGCGGCAACCTCGTTCTTGGTATCGCTGCCCAGCCGCACCAGATGCGCGCCGTAATCCTCGCCATTGAGCATCAGATCGCTGGTCTGGCCGTTGAAGTCGATCTGCTCGCCCAGCGGGCCCAGCAATGCGCTGCGTTCACCGATCGGCAACACTGTCCAGCCGGCGTCGAAGCGGCGCGCCACCAGGGCCAGCCTGAGCGGAGATAACGCTTCCATGTCTCGAACCAACGCGGCCGTCAGCGGAAACCCCATCGATACGTGCCCGATCAGTTGCGGCGCCTTCACCGCCACGGTAACCAGCTGATACGGATGTCCATCGAGAATCTGCACGCCGATGCCGGGAGCGGCCGTCCCCGCGGCCAAGATATTGGCCCGGACAAGCGGAAGAATCTGTTCCGCGTTGGCGGGCAGTGTTGATGCAACGATCTGCTGCCTGGCATCGGTGAAAACGGCCACACTGGTGCCAATGCGAACGCTCTGGTTGTCAAGCGCGTCGAGGATGGTCGGTCGATCGCCGCTGGCAATGGCCGAACGGAAGCCGTAGTCCGCAGCGAGCAGGCGCGCACCTTCGGTCAGGTTCTGAGCGTTCTGGGCCAACAATCGGCGCAACACGCTTTCGCCAGTGCGCAACTCGACCGCAATTTGCGCGTGTGCGTTGGAGTCGATGCTGCGCCGGATGGTGATGAAGCTGGCGAGCTGGACAAGGCAGAGCAGGCCCAGAAATACCACCACGATGCGCACGTCGAGCCGACGCGCCATCGGCTCCGCCAAGCGCAACATGGCGTCACGAATCTTCTTCATGCCGATGACTGCCGGAGGCGTCGCTGCACGGCAAGACGCTGCACGCAGTCGATCATTGCAGGGCCGTCGCCGGCAGTTTTACCGCCTGCCGGCCGCCCGCCGCGTCAATTGTCACGGGCTGCTCGACCCAGGCACCGGTCTCGGTCATGGCCGGGTGCCAGGCAAGCAACCGGTGCTGGCCTGGTGGGAGATCGATGCGGGCTTTGCCGGCCGCATCGCTGCGAGCAAAAAACGGCGTGTCGACCACGGCAATGAAAGCCAGCATGCGGTCGTGAATGTTGCAGCCGAGCGTCGCCACGCCGGGCTTGTCGAAAACCAGCGGTGCGTTCGGCACGCCGGCATACAACTTGATCTCGAACCGCTGGATCGCGGAGAACGAATAGACGTGATGGCGAACTGTGTCGAAGTTCGGGAACAGCACGGCGGTACCGGTCTGCACCACCGTTACTTGTGGTTGAAACTGCCGCGAACGCTGCGCGATCTCGGCACTGGTGCCGGACGTTGCCGTGGTCTTGGTGCCCTTGACGTGAACAGCGACGATCGCATCGGCAAGCGGCTTGCCATCGCTGCCGGTCAGCGTGACGTCGAGCGCCGCCGCCGAGGCTGATGCCAACCACATCCAGGCAACCACCGCAGCAGCAGTGGCTCGAGCGGTCCGGCCGGGATTCATCGCCGGACTTCCTTTTGGCTGGCCGCCGGCGCAACCGCGTCGTCGACGATATCGCGACGCATCGGCGCCAGCAGCTTCAGCAACCCGTTCTTGGCTGCCGGATCGGTGCCGCTGCGATCGAATTCCTCGCGCAGGATGGTGACCAGCGCGTCGAACTCGGATGCGCGGATCGCCGCTTCCTTGTGTGCATTCGCCATGGTTTCGCCTTCATAGCGGCAGCCCCCACCGGAAATCGAACAGATCTGCTGAGCAATGCTGTCCTTCAGCGTCTGCAGCTTGATGCTGTCGAAGCTGCGCCGCGTACGGGGGTCGGCCGCTGCGCGGTCGACCGTGCGGCTGGTCACCGCTGCAACATTGGTGGCTCCTCCAAGCCTCTGGTAGAGCGTTGGCGGCACGCCCGGAGGCACCGCGCAGGCCGCGAGCAGACTGCCGAGCAGCCACAGCGCACCCCGCGCCCGAAGGCCATCACTGACGCCAGCCAACGAGCGACGGAAAAAAGATTGAACAATCATGTGGTCGACTGTGCCCTCATTCGAGTCCATTCGATGCCGATAACAGGGACGATGTCCCCGGGTAATTCTCGGGAGCAACCCTGCACTGCTGCCTGATAGTCCCAAACAATGAAGTCAACTACCTCGATACAGGCTCGTGCCCGGCTTGCCGCGGCGATGCTGATCGGCTGTCTGGCGTTGATGCTGCCGGCCCATGCCGGCGGTGATCGCCTGCTGGGCACCTGGGGGGTCACTCAGGTCGAAGGGGCTGGCGGCGGTGGCTTGAGCCCGTGGGCCATCATCACAGGCAACGGCAGCCGCAATCAGATCGGCGGCACCGCATCGGCAACCCATTGGCGTTCCGGCGGCGGCTTCAAGCTGCGCACCGTCGGGGCGGCCGTAGGCATCTACGACAGGTTCGAGTTGTCGGCAGCGCGTTGGCGATTCGGTCTGTCGGACACGGTGCCCGGCCAATCGATCACGATGGACGTGATCGGTGCGAAATGGCGGCTGTTCGGTGACGCGGTTTACGACCAGGACACCTGGATGCCGCAGGTCTCGGTCGGTCTGCAACACAAGCGCAACCTCGATTTCACGGTCCCTCGGGCGCTGGGTGCCCGCCGCAGCAGCGACACCGACTTCTACGCGTCGGCAACCAAGGTCTGGCTCGGCGGCATCGCGGGCCGCAATGTGCTTGCCAATCTGACCCTGCGCGCAACGCGGGGCAATCAGTTCGGGCTGCTCGGCTTCGGCGGCGACCTCAACGACACCTACCAGCTCAAGCCCGAGGTGTCTGTCGCGGTGCTGGCGCGCGACGACCTGGCGCTGGGTGCGGAATGGCGCGCAAAACCCGACAACCTCGGTGTCTTCCGCGAACAGGACGCAACCGATCTGTTCGTCGCCTGGTTTCCGAGCCGGTATTTGAGCACCACTTTCGCTTTCGTCGACCTCGGCAACATCGCCAACAAGCCGCGCCAGCGGGGCTGGTATCTGTCGCTGCAGGCGGCGTACTGACCGCGCGCGCAGTCAGACCTGCGATTCGGGCAGGCGTACGGTCAGACCCTGCAGCCCAGCAGTCAAAATGATCTGACAAGCCAGGCGGCTGCCCGGACGGCGAGGCTCGGCGGTGAACTCGAGCATCGAATTCTCATCGTCGGCAGGCGGGGGCAATCGTGTGAGCCAGGCGGTATCGACGATCACATGGCAGGTGGCGCATCGCGCGTGGCCGCCGCATTCGGCGATGATGTCTTCGACACCGAAGCCGGTGGCCGCACGCATCAGGCTGACACCTGCGGGCGCTTCGAATTCATGCAACGTACCGTCGTGGGAAATCAAGGTGATGTCGGGCATGGCGGGACTGTAGCCGCCCTGCCCCGTTAATGGCGGCAGAGGCGGACACCGCTCAGGCCTACAACTGACGCGACACGACGTGTACGCCGAGGCCCATGCTGAAAATGGCAACGCCGTAGGTGAGCAGGTGATGGCAGCGCGTCAGGTGGCGCGCACTCAGGCGCATCGGCACCAAAACCGCCCAACTCAAAGCCGCCATGCCAAGAATCGAGCCCACGCCGAAGATGGTTATGTAGGCCACGCCGGCCCAAGGGCTGCCGACCTGGTTCAAGGTCATCAGAACCAGCGCGGCCGAGCCGGCCATGCCGTGAACCATGCCGATCAGCAAGGCGTGCAACGGCACCGGTCGATGCTGGTGTCGATACCGGTTGGCGTCATGCAGCCGCACGTCACCGCGCTGCGAATGGGCATGGAAATGGGCCATGGGCAGAGCCGAGCCGGCGGGCCCTGCCGGGGCATGTCTTTGCACATGCACATGGGCGTGGAAATGTAGGCGATCACGCCACAGGCGGCGCAGCAGATCGGCACCCAGCAACACCAACATCAAGCCCACCGCGGCCTCCAGCGCGTGCACCCAGGCGTCGGAGACTACGATGCCGATCACCATCACCGCGCCGCCGAACAGCAGCAGCGTGAGCGTATGGCCGATGCCCCAGAACATGCCCTGGCGAAGCACCCGTCCCCGGCCGTCTTCGCCAGCAACCAGAGTCGCCACCGCCGCCAAATGATCGGCCTCGGTAGCGTGCTGCAGGCCGAACATCAGGCCGAACAACAACACGGTGCCAGTGATCACGGTGCAACCCTCGCTTCAGCCAATTTGCCGCTGCATCTGAAGCAATTGCGCCGCTACAGCCACCGCAATCACTTCGGGCTCCTTGCCCTCGATGCCGGGGATCCCGATCGGACAAGTGATGCGGTCGGTCGCCGCCTGGGCAATCCCGCGTTGCTCGAAGCGGTGGAAGAAGCGCTGCCGTTTGGTTCTGGAGCCGATCAGACCGAGAAATGCGAAATCACCGCGGCGCAGTATCGCCTCGGTGATGCGCAGGTCGAGGTCGTGTTCATGCGTCAACACGAGATAGAAGGCGCCGGGCGGCGCGATGCGCACCTCGGCTTCCAC
>JBBRID010000006.1:0-24587 GCA_038221635.1 Burkholderiales bacterium | reverse complement strand
CGAGCGGCCTTGTAGTGGCCCAGCACATAACTGCGCAGCGTGCGTTCGCGCGCCTCGGCGCCGGCGGCCTGGTTGTAGGCCACGCGGTGCGCCGGCACCAGCAGGGTGGTCACGGCATCGACCAGGGTGGACTTGCCGGAGCCGATGTCGCCTGTCAGCAGCGAATTGCGGCCGTCGGCGCGCAACGTCCAAACCCGGCCGTCGAAGGTGCCCCAGTTGAAGACCTCCAGACGCTGCAGGCGAAATCCCGACAGGCTCTCGTCGCTGCCGAAGTCCAGGGCCAAAGGCTCACTCATCATCGCTGCCGCCTTTGTTCTCAGTCTTGCCCTCGATTTGCGTTCGGTAGGCCGCCAGGCGCGCATCGAAGTCGGCCAGCCACTGCGCGTCGACAAAGGCCTTGAGAATGCGTTGCACTTCGACCATGTTGTCCTGGCCGCGCAGCCTGCGCAGGAAGCCGAGATCGACGATGCGGTTGATGTGGGTGTCGACCTGGTCGATCAGCCGCGCTTCGTTGCTACCCTCCGGCATGAACACATGCAGCAGTTCGGTGACCTGCTGGCGCGACAGGATCAGCCGCGTCTCGCCGCCCGCCGCGTCGAACTCGGCCAGCTTCTTGCGCAGCAGCGCCAGCAGCAGGCTGACCGGAAACGACAGTGGCCGGCGCGCCACCAGGCGCGGCAGCTTGGGCGCCGCTTCGTCTTCGGGCTCGGGGCGAGAACGCAGGAAGGCGTAGCCCTCGGCTTCGTCGAGCATCAGCTCCAGGCCGAGCACGCTCACATGGTCACGCACGCGACTCTGCAGATCCAGCAGTGCGCTCCAGTGTGCGGCATCGTCGGCGCGGTAGGTCACGCCCTTGAGCAACGGGACGAGCACCGCCGACAGGTCAGCCGTGGCGGACGCAGCTGCCGCAGTGACGGTCTGCTGACCAGCAGCGGAGGACGCAAGCGTTTCGTCGTCCATACTCATCGGCTGAAGATGACACGCGGTAGCCGCGCGCTCTTGTGTCGTCCGCTTCGCGCCGTCCAATCCACCTGGTCCTCCAAGGTGTCGTCGATAACCGCCCGGCCCGGCTCAGCCGCCAGGCTGAGGTAGGCCACCAGCTCGGCCAGCCCCTGCTGCAGCGGCCGGCTGCCCACCAGCTCGGCCAGCGTGACCTGCGTGTGCTGCTGAAGGCTCTGTCGCACATGCAACGCCAGCGCCGCCTTGTCGACGATGAACTGCGAATACAGCGCCGCCGCGTCCAGATCTTCGTCACCGGCTGCGATCGTCCCGCTCAGCAGCGCAGGCTTGAGCGCCGGGGCGTGAAGAGGACGCTCCATGGGCAGCTCGATACTCGGCGCAATGTCGTCGATCGACATGAAGTCACCCACCGGCAGATCTCCGCGCACCGCCAGCGCACCGGCTTCGATGCCGCGCAGGATCTCCATGATGCGGCGGTTCTCGAGGAAAGCCTGGTCATCGAGGAAGCGCCGCAACTGCTGCGACAGCAGCGCAACCGTGCGCTGTGCATGTTCACCGGCTTCGAGCCAGTCGTAGTGCACGCGCTTGAGGCGCGGGTCGGGTGACAGGTCCGCAACTGGCGCCAACTGCAGCACGCGGTCGAGCAACTGCGTCAGTTCGTCCTGGCGCGCGCGCGACATCAGGAAGTCCCAGAACGCGCGGAAGCTGCGGCCCTGGTCGCTCTCGGCGATCAGGTCACGCTCACCCAGGATGTCTTGCAGCAGCGCACCCTTGCTGCCGTCCCGTCTGTCGTAACTGAAGGCAATGCGCTCGCGCACCCGGCGGTCCAGGCCGCGAAAGTTGTGCTCCACCTCGCGGAAATCAGCCAGCAGCTCGCGCGCCAGGCCCGTGAACTGCGAGAAGCGTTCCTTCAATGCGGTATCTCCCAACAGCGAAAGGTCGCCGGCGCGCGCGCGTTCGATCTCTTCGTCGATGGCATCACGCCGCCGCTGCAGTTCCTGGACGCGCAGATCGACATCGGTCTGGCTGCCTTCGTTCATCTGGCGCAGCAGGTCGAACAGCGTCAGCAGCCGCGACTCGGTGCCGACGAAGCTGCGCTGGCTCAAGGTTTGCAGCCAGGCCAGTGCGCGCTCGGTCGCCGGCGTCAGGTCGAAGTGCGGCTCGTCGGTGCCCGGCGGGTAGAACTTGCGCAGCCAGGCCTTGTCGTTGGCGGCCCAATCGTTCAGATACTCCAGCGCGGGTTTGGGGTAGAGCTTGTCGCCGCGCTGCTCGCGCAGCCCAAACAACGTGTCTTCCAGTGCCTCGGCCAGGTCCGACTGGCTGATGACACGCTGGTTCGGCAGTACGAAAACCCGGTGCAGGAAACTCGCCACGAGCGCTGCCGAATCGGCCTGCAGCAGCCGCCAGGCCGGGTGCTGACGGCGCAGGGCTTCCAGGGTGTCGAAGTCGAGGGACATGCATCGATTGTCGGGCACCCCGGCGACGTGGCGCACCGCCGCAGGCGAAGCAGGGCGCCACAATGGCGGCAGGATCAACTGAAAGCCAAGAGATGAAGGCCAGACTCGACCACTTGCAGCGGCCCAAGACCAACGTCAAGCCCAAACCCAAGCCCGAAGCCACTGCCGAGCCGCGGCTGTCGCGCCAGCGCAGGCCCGCCGCAATGCCGGCCGACGACTGGCAGCGCGGGCTGCGCAGACAGTTCGGCCGCGAGCAAGGTTTCGAGCTGCAGAACCTGGCAGACGTGGAGAAAGGCGCCAAGCAGTCCCCGGTGTTTTCGGAGTTTCGCGTCCACAACACCGACACCGGCGGGCACTACCGCGTCGCCATCCGCGGCACGGCTAGCGGCGACAACCTGTGCACCTGCCCGGACTTCGCCACCAACGACCTGGGCACCTGCAAGCACATCGAGTTCACGCTGGCCAAGCTGGCCGCTCGGCGCGGTGGCAAGTCGGCGCTGGCACGGGGCTTCACGCCGGCATACAGCGAGGTCTTCCTGCACCACGCCGGCCAGCGCACGGTGCGCTTCCGGCCAGGTGCGGACTGTCCGCCCGCGCTGCTTGAGCGGGCACGAGAGCTGTTCGTTGTCGAGGCCGGCTGGACCCTCCCCTGGGACCGCCTGGGCGAACTGGATGAGTTCATCGCCGCTGCACGCAAGACCTCGCACGAACTGCGCATCGACGAGCCCGCCTTGGCCTTCGCGGCCCAGATGCGCGACGCTGAACGCCGCCAACAGGCTCTCGCCGTGGCCTATCCAAAAGGCGCGGCTGACAAGGGCCTGTCCAAGTTGCTCAAGACGCGCCTATACAGCTACCAAGCCGAAGGTGCGCTGTTCGCCGCGCGTGCTGGCCGCGTGCTGTTGGGCGACGAGATGGGCCTGGGCAAGACGGTGCAGGCCATTGCTGCGGCCGAACTGCTGGCCCGCCACTTCGGCGTGCAGCGTGTGCTGGTGGTATGCCCGACCTCGCTCAAGCACCAGTGGCAGCGAGAGATTGCGCGCTTCGCCGGCCGCGAGGCGCAAGTTCTGAAAGGTCTGCGAACAGCGCGCCAGCAACAGTATCGTGAAGAGGCTTTCTGCCGCATCACGAGCTACGAGACGTTGGTGCGCGACGCCGATCTCGTCGCTTCCTGGGCACCCGAGCTGCTGATTATCGACGAGGCGCAGCGCGTCAAGAACTGGAACACGGTCGCTGCGCGCGCGCTCAAGCGCATCGATACGCCCTATGCCTTTGTGCTGACCGGTACGCCGCTGGAGAACCGGCTGGAGGAGCTGATCTCCATCGTGCAGCTCGTCGACCAGTACCGCCTGGGGCCCACGTGGCGCTTGTTGCACGAGCACCAGCAGGTGGACGACACCGGCCGCGTCATTGGCTACCGCGACCTCGACCGCATCGGCACCACGCTGGCGCCCATCCTGCTGCGCCGGCGCAAGGCCGAGGTGCTGACGCAACTGCCCGAGCGCGTGGACAAGACGCTGTTCGTGCCGATGACGCCCGAACAGCGGGTGCACCATGACGAGAACGGCGCCATCGTCACGCGCATCGTTTCACGCTGGCGCAAGACCGGCTATCTGTCCGACAGCGACCAGCACCGCCTGCAATGCGCACTGCAGAACATGCGCATGTCGTGCAACAGCACCTGGCTGCTCGACCATGAAACCGACTTCGGCCACAAGGCCGATGAACTCGTCACGCTTTTGGAGGAAATGTTCGAGCAGCCAGACGCCAAAGCCGTTGTGTTCAGCCAATGGCTGGGCACGCACGAGGTGCTGATGCGCCGGCTGCGCGAGCGCGGCTGGGGTCATGTGCTGTTCCACGGCGGCGTGCCAAGCGACAAGCGTGGTGCACTGGTCGACCGCTTCGTGCAAGACGCGGATTGCCGACTGTTCCTGTCCACCGACGCCGGTGGTGTTGGCTTGAACCTGCAGCACGCCGCGGCCACGGTGGTCAACATGGACCTGCCTTGGAACCCGGCCAAGCTCGAGCAGCGAATCGGGCGAGTGCACCGCATGGGGCAGAGCCGCGGCGTGCAGGTGATCAACTTCGTGGCCCAGGGCAGCATCGAGGAAGGCATGCTCGGTGTGCTGGCGTTCAAGCAGTCGCTGTTTGCCGGCGTGCTGGACGGCGGCGACAGCGCAGTTTTCATGAACGGCACGCGGCTGTCGAAGTTCATGGAGAGCGTGGACGAGGTCACCGCATCGATGGGCACGGCCGAGGATGCCGCAGGCACGCCCGTGGCCGTGCCGCAAGCGCAGGCACGGGCCGGGAGACCTGAAGATGGCCTGCCGCAGCCGGACACCGCGCGCCATGGCGCTGCGGGCGATCACGACACCGTGTTCACTGCGCCGATCGACGGTACAGCCGCCGAAGCCAAGCCGGCGCCACACGCTACACCTGCGGATCCTTGGGCGCCGTTGCTTGAAGCTGGACTGCAATGGATCGCCGCTTTGACCGAGCCATCAGCGGCAGCCGATAGCGCTGGCGTAAGGGGCAACGGGGCGCCGCGCGTCACGACCGATCCCGTGACTGGCGAGCGCAGCCTGACCCTGCCCTTGCCCGACCCAGCCACCGTGCGGCGCCTGGCCGACGGCCTGACGGGCCTGCTGGCTCGGCTGCACCGACAGGGCTGACCTTCCTCGCGGCGCCGCCTTGTCGCCGCGAGGATGCTGCGCAGCGCATGGCTTGCAGGGCCCGGATCGATGCACATAACCAAATGGAATACCCGTTCCCAGACAAATTCAGTTTCTTCTTCTCGGGCAGCCGCCTAAAGTTGGGGCGGATGCCGCTTTCTTGGCATAGAACAGGGAAATGCAATTGATCGAAACCGCGAATCGGGCCGATGTTCAAACCAGCCCAGCCGACACGCTCCAGATTCGCCGCGTGGGGGTATTCCTCGGAGCCGAGATCAGGGGTGTTGACCTGACCCAACCGATTCCGCAAGTTACCGTTGAATCCCTCAAACACGCACATGCCGAATACGGCGTCCTGGTGTTTCCAGACCAGGTGATTACTTCCGAAGATCTGAAGCGCTTCGGTCGCTACTTCGGTGAACTCAGCGTCCATCCATTTTCCACCAGCGCCGCCGACACGCCCGAGCTGATCGTCTACGACAACAAGGAAGGCAACCCACCGGCACCGACCGACATCTGGCACACCGACGAAACCTTTCGGGAAGCGCCGCCGATGGGCACTGCGCTGTGCTCCAAGATCGTCCCGGAGGTGGGCGGCAACACCGCCTTCGCCAGCATGTCTGCGGTCTACGAAGGGCTGTCCGACCGCTGGCAGCGGTTTATCTCCGGGCTCGAGGCCGTGCACGATTTCAAGCCATTTCGCAGCCTGTTTCCGAACGACCGCTCCGGCATTGAAAAGATGCGCAAGTTCGAAGACTTGTACCCTTCGGTCACGCATCCCGTCGTCAGCGTGCACCCGATCACCGGCAAAAAGATCATCTTCGTGAATCCTCAATTCACACTCTACATCAAGGGCATGGCCGAGGACGAGAGCCGCATGATCCTGGATATGCTCTATCGCAAGACCCTGATCCATGAGTACCAGTACCGACACCGTTGGCAGGCCAACATGCTGGTGTTCTGGGACAACCGCGGCGTGCAACATTCGGCGCTGCACGACTACTATCCGCAGCGCCGCCTGATGGAGAGGGTCACCGTTGCCGGCACCCGACCAATCCCCGACGGCCCCGCCGCCGAGGCCAGCGACCTCCGGCGCTACCTGATGCCGCCGCTGTCGCAGTTCCGCAATGCCGGCACCGCCCAGAGGCGCCAAGTCGATCTCTGAGCAGATCCGCTTGCTTCGTATACGAAAGCGCGTGCTCCACAAGGAGCGCCGCGCCTCATTTAACATTCAGACCCGGGAGACTTCCATGCAGACTTTTCGCCGACGCATCGCCACCGCCCTGCTCATCGGGCTTGCAGCCATCAGCGGCACCGCCTCCTTCGCGCAAGGCTCCTATCCCGACAAGCCCATCAAGTTGGTCGTCCCTTACCCGCCCGGCGGCTTCACCGATATCCTCGGCCGTCTCCTCGCCGACAAGCTGCAAGCCGGATTGGGGCAGCCAGTGGTCGTCGACAACAAGGGCGGTGGCGGCAGCAGCATCGGCACGGCCTTCGTGGCGCGCGCGCCCGCTGATGGCTATACGCTGTTGGTGGTTGCGCCGGACCTGGCTATCAACGAAAGCTTGATTGCGTCGCGACTGAACTATGACGCGCGCAAAGATTTCGCGCCGGTCATGCAGGCCGCCGTTTCCCCGATGGTGCTGGTCGTCAGCCCTTCGTTGCCCATCAAAAGCGTGTCTGAACTGATTGCGCTGGCCAAGGCCAAGCCGGGCGAAATCAACGTCGCGTCCGGCGGCAACGGCACCGGTGCGCACCTGGCGCTCGAGCTCTTCAAGACCCGCGCCGGAGTCGACCTGCTGCATGTTCCTTACAAAGGCAACGGCCCTGCGACCGCAGCGATATTGGGCGGACAAGTCTCGGCGATGTTTCTGCAATATGCGGTCGCCAAGCCGCATGTCGACGCTGGCAAGCTGCGGATCCTGGCTACACCCAGCGGCAAACGTTCCCCATCGATGCCCAGCGTGCCGACCATCGACGAGAGTGGACTCAAGGGCTTCGATGTGGAGCCCTGGTTCGGTGTCGTGGCACCGGCCGGCACGCCGCCAGCCATCGTTGATCGGCTGAACAAGGAAATGGCCAAGGTCATGCAGATGCAGGAAATCAAGGACAAGCTCGGGGTGGTCGGCGCAGTACCGACAGTTACCACGCCAAAGGAGTTCGCCAGCTTCATCGACAGCGAGATCACCCGCTGGGCAGACGTCGTCAAGACTTCGGGCGCCAAGGTGGAATGAGCGGCGCCCTCCGGGCTGTCGACCTGCACGCCCACTGGGTGCCGCCTGCGCTGGCCCAAGCGCTGAGGCTACGCAAAGGGCTGATCCCGCGCATCGAGCCCAGGCCCGGAGGTGGCGAGCGGCTTGTCATGCCCATCGGCACACTCGACTTCGACGAACGGTATATCGACATCACGCTGCGTCTCGCCTGCATGGCCGAGACCGGCATTGCGCGCCAGTTGATGTCACTACCGGGGCTGTTCGGAGTCGACAGCTTGCCG
The DNA here is from genome assembly GCA_038221635.1 of Burkholderiales bacterium. Classification (GTDB taxonomy): domain Bacteria; phylum Pseudomonadota; class Gammaproteobacteria; order Burkholderiales; family Burkholderiaceae_C; genus Ideonella_A. The sequence goes on along the minus strand of JBBRID010000006.1, from coordinate 17,007 downwards.
ATTGCCGAGGCCGCGCCGCTGGTGCGCGGCTTCAACGATGCCTGCGCCGCGCTGTGCAACTCGCAGCCTGCGCGCTTCTCGGGTCTCGCGGCCCTGCCGTTCGCGGACATGGACGCCGCCTTGGCGGAACTGCAGCGCGCACGTCGTGACCTCGGCCTGCTGGGAGCCATCCTGCCCGTCAACGCCTTCGCTTCGGAAGCTTCGGCAGCACGGCTGGCACCGCTTTTCGAGGCAGGCAATGCATTGGGAGCGCACTTCTTCGTGCACCCGGGACGCATGCCCGACGACAGCGCACCGCCACCGATGGCTCCCGACAACGCGCTGGCGCGACGCGCCCTCGCCGTGCAGCATGAGGTCGGGGAAGCGATGGTGACCTTGCTGCTTTCGGACTTTCTCGACGCTTGGCCAAACGTCACCGTGCACGTGGCCAATCTCGGCGGCACCTTTGCGGCCGTGATCGAGCGCATGGACCACATGGTCCGCTTGCGCGATGCTGGCCAGAGTCTGCCGTCGACGCGCGCGCGCCGTGTCTGGGTGGACTGCGCCTCGCTAGGCGCACGTGCGCTGCAGCAGGCCGTTGGCGTCTTTGGTGCCGACCGCGTGGTGCTTGGCACCGACTGCCCCATTTTCGATACGGTTGCCACGCTCGCGGCAATCCAGCAGGCACGACTGTCCGACGAAGAGCGCCAGCTGATACTGCACGGCAACGCCACATCATTGCTCACGCGGCTCGATTGAGCCTGCAGTCTGCCCAGTGAATTGGCGTGTACACGCCGAACTTGGATGGACCTGTTCAAGCTACGGTATTCCTCCTGGTTATGCTCGCGCATGGCCAATATCGACCGACTCAAGATCCGGCACCTGCGCACGTTGATCGCGGTAGCGGAATGCGGCAGCCTGGTGCGTGCTGCCGATGCGCTGTCGATTACCCAGCCCGCAGTCTCCAAGACATTGGCCGAACTCGAAAACATCGTCGGAAGGCGGCTCTTCGAGCGAATGCCCAGCGGCGTCAAACTGTTGAGCGCCGGCCGCATACTGCTGCGCCACGCAGGCGTCAGCATGCGGGCGATGCGCGAAGGACTTGACAGCCTCGAAGCCGAGCAGGCCGGCGAGATGCCCGCCGTGGTGGTCGGTGCATTGCCCAATGTGGCATCGACGATCCTGCCTCCGGCACTGCTGCGCTTTGCCTCGTCCACGCCCCAGGCCCGCGTGACCGTGCGCAGTGGAAGCAACGCGCAGTTGATCGCCGCGTTGCGCCAAGGCGAACTGGACCTGGTGCTGGGACGTCTCGCAGAACCATCGGATATGCCTGGGCTGAGCTTCGAGCATCTCTACACCGAGCCACTGCTGCTGATTGTGCGGCCGGAGCACGACCTGACAAAGCGCCGCACCATCAACCCTCGGGAACTGCGCCAATACCGGCTGGTCCTGCCCGATTCAGGCACGCGCGTGCGCGAGGCCGCGGACCGATTCTTCGTCGCGAGCGGCGTGGGCCTTCCTGTGCGCACCATCGAGACCATCGACGTGTCCTTCGGCCGCAGCTATGTACTGCAATCGGACGCAGTCTGGTTCGTACCGCTCGGTGTGGTCGAGGGCGATCTGAAACAGCGTACGCTGGTGCGCCTTCCGCTGGACACCCAGATCACCGAAGGCCCTGTGGGACTGACTCAACGAGTGGATCGAGTCCCTTCCGAAGCCATGTACAGACTTGCCGACGAAATTCGAAATGGCGCGCTGGAGCGGATTCAGCACGAACCATAGGTGTGCTGCAAGTCGACTCCGGGGGGAGTCGCTCACGCCGAGCTCACGCCCGTGCTCAGCTGCTGGCATGGCCCCAGGCGACGAACGCAGCGGCGCCCGCTGCCGCACTGATGAAAGTGCCCCAGGCCATGTCGGCCAGCGCCAGTCGCCAGCTCCACTGCTTCAACGTCGCCCAGTTGGTCAGGTCGTAGGTAGCGTAGGCCGTCAGACCCACCAGCGCGGCACGCCAACTGGCCGCGCCCCAGTCGGCGGGCAATGGCGACAGGCTCAGCACCAACAGGGCGATCGGGTACAGCAAATAGAACGCCAGCGCCGGCCCCTTGCGAAAGTTCTCGGCAGCCACCTCTCGCATCTCGCGGCGATAGAAATCGCGCGCAATCAAACCCAGCCACGCCGCGTCGAGCACGCCGATCACCAGCAAGGCGGCCCCATAGGCCCACAACCAGGGAAGCAAGATCATGTTGGCTCCATGAAAGGTGGCTACGGTACCAAGACACCGGGCAGCCAGGTGCCCAGCGCAGGAAAGAACAGCAGCAGCGCGAGCACCACCAGCTCGAGCGCCAGGAACGGCAACGCAGCGCGATAGACGTCGGCCAGGGTGATGCCTGCCGGGGCGACGCCCTTCATCACGAACAGCAACAGGCCGAAGGGCGGCGTCAGGAAGCTGATCTCCATTGTCAGCAGGTACAACACGCCGAGCCACAGCATGTCGATGCCAGCGCTCTGGGCCATCGGGATGAACAGCGGGATCGTGATCATCAACATGCTCACCTGATCGACGAAGCAGCCGAGGAACAGCAGCACCAGCACCATTGCCGCCACCAGGCCGAACGGCGGCAGGCCGGCCTGGCGCACCACATCGACGAGGCCGCTGGTCGCGCCCGAAAACGCCAGGATCTGCGCGAAGGTCACCGATGCAACGATGATGAACAGGATCATCACGCTGATGCGCGCGGTCTCGCGCAGCGCCTTGACCAGGTTGCGCCAGTTCAAGGCCCGGTAGCCCAGCGCCGCGACCACTGACGCGACGCAGCCGAGCGCGGCCGATTCGGTTGGCGTGGCGATGCCGGCGACCAGGCTGCCGATGACCGCGACGAACACCAGCGACAAGGGCACGACGTCGACGACGAATGGCCGGAAGCGTGCCCAGCCTTTGAGATCGACGGCGTCCTCGCGCGGCGCGCGGCTCGGGTCGATCACGCAGGCGGCAACGATGTAGCCGATGAACAGCACCGCGAGCATCAGCGCCGGAACGATGCCGGCGATCAGCAGCTTCGAGATCGGCATGCCGGCCAGGCTGCCGAGCAGCACCGCCAGCGCCGACGGTGGAATCAGCATCGCGATGCCGCCAGTGGCCATGATCGGACCCATCGCGATCTTCGGCTCATAGCCGCGCTTCAGCATGTCTGGCAGCAGCGCACTGCCGAGCATCGCGGTATTGGCCAGCGACGAGCCGGACAGCGCCGCGAACACCGTGCCGCCGACCACGCTGACCACCGGCAGCCGGCCCGGCACCCGCACGATCAGTTTCTCGATCGCATTGATTGCGCGGAAGGCGACCCCGCTGTGCAGCAGGATCTCGCCCATCAGCACGAACAGCGGGATCGGCGCGAGCGAGTAGTTGGCCACCGCGGTGGCCGAGTTGCGCACCATCTGCGCCAGCCCGGCATCGCCGCCGAGGAACACCACCGCGCCGAGCACGTTGACCACGAAGAACGCAAAGGCGACCGGCAGGCCCAGCAGCAAGAGCAGGCACAGCGGGCCGAGCATCAACGCCAGGGCGAAGGTCCAATCCACTCAAAAGTCCTTTGCGCCGCCCGGCCCGAGCTGGCCGATCCACAGGCGGCGCGCGAACTCGAGCACCAGCAAGGCCATCGACACCGCGATCACGGCAAACAGCCACCACTCGGGGAAGACCAGCGTCTTCAACACGACGCTGCCGCTGCGCCAGGCCGCCCAGGTGACCTGAACGGCATAGAACAGCAGCAACGCGCACACCCCCAGGCCAATCACATCCCCGCAACGCCGCACCGGTCTGCGCAGCCGCTCGGGCAGCGCGTTGAGCGCAAAGTCGACCTGGACATGGCCGTTCTGGCGCAGCAGCCAAGGTGCGGCCAGGAAGGTCGCAGCGAACAGCGTGTACTCGACCGCCTCGGCCAGTCCGGCCAGGGTGCTGCCGGTGGCACTGCGCATCAGCACGTCCCAGGTGGTCGCCAATGCGACAACGCCGAAGGCCGCACCAGCGCCGACGCCGAGCAGATCGAGCAGACGCTCGTAGGTACGAGACCGCGCCACCGCGACTGCGTGCGGACTTATTTCGCGAGCAGCTCGCGCAGCTTGTCGGCGTTGGCCGGCGCCACCTTCTTGATCTGCGCCCAACCCGATTCGCGCGCGGTGTTCAGCCAGGTCTCGCGCTCCTTGCCCTGAAAGGTGATCGCCTTGATGCCGGCATCGGCTTGCTTCTTGATCTCGGCCTGGTTGATCTGCTGGTTGTTGGCATTGGTCGCCTCGATCTCGGCGGCAACTTTGGTCAGCAACGCACGCTGCGCATCGCTCAGCTTTTTCCAGGTGTCGAGGTTGACCAGGAACTCGACGTCGACCGTGTAGAAGCCCGGATCGACACGGTACTTGGTCTTCTCCTGCCAGCCGAGGTCGAGGATGCCCTGGGTCGGCCAGCCATAGCCATCGATCACGTTTCGCTCCAGCGCGGTGTAGACCTCGCCCGGCGCAGTCTGCACGAGGTTGGCACCCAGATCGGCGAAGAACGCGCGGTAAACCGGCGTCACGCGCAGCTTCAGGCCGTTCAGATCGGGCTTGTCGATCGGCTTGTTCAGGTACAGGTGAAACGGCACGCCGTCACCGGTTCGTGCCAGATACCAGGCATTGAGCTTCTCGTTGTGCAGCTTGTTGATGAACTCCCACGCACCGTTCTTGCGCTGCTCCTGGATCGACCGCTCGGCGAGCTTGAGCGCATCGGCTTCGGGCAACAAGTTGGTATAGAACGCGCCGGTGACGTTGGCGATATCGACCACGCCGCCCTTCACCGCATTGCCGACCTCGAACGGTGGCATCGCCTTGGGCCCACCGATGTAGTTGATCTTGATCAGGCCCTTGCCGCTGGCGTTGACCTTTTCGATGAACGCTTCGAAGGGCTTCGCAAACGCCGTGCCTTCCTGGAACGCGCTGATGGCACGCAAGGTCACTTCCTGAGCGATGGCGACTGAGCAAGCCGAACAGGCCGCGGCCAGGGCCAGCGCACGCACGAGTGTCGATCGTTTCATTTGCTGCTTTCGTCGAGATTCATGGAGAAAGTCATGATAGCTCGCCTGTCTTGCCTGGCATCTCGCCGGAGGAAACACGGCCCACACGGATCCACCAGACAAGACGTTCTCAAGCTCGCACAACATGTTGACAGAAGACTCTCCATGGCCGACCATACACCAAACGATCGTTTGTTTTATGCCCGTCCAGGAAACGACCACCACGCGCCCTGCCCGCTCCGACAACCGCCTGCCTGGACTGCTCGATTCAGCGGCGCGGCTGTTCGCGAGCCGAGGCTATGCGGCAACCTCGATGCGCGAAATCGCGGTCGAGGCGGGCATGTTGCCCGGCTCCGTCTATTACCACTTCCCTTCCAAGGAAGAGTTGCTGGTTGCTGTCTACAGTGCCGGTGTCGAAGAGCTGGTGGGCGTCGTCGCCGAGGCGGCGCAAAGGGAATCCGATCCCTGGTCGAGGTTGGAGGCCATCTGCCGCGCGCATCTCGAGACGGTGCTGCGCGACAGCGACTACGCCCATGTGCTGATTCGCGTATTGCCCGACGACATCCCGGGCGCAGCGCAGCGTCTGAGAACACTTCGCGAGCGCTACGAAACCCTGTTCCGCGACGCGGTCGCGACACTTCCCCTCACGCCCAGAGCAGACCGGCGGGCGCTGCGATTGATGCTGATCGGCGCGTTGAACTGGGCTGCGCTCTGGTTCAACCCCCAGGGACGCGACTCCCCCCGCGTACTGGCAAGGAAATTCGTGGGGCTGATCAAGGAAACGCAAGATGTCAAAACGCCCACCGAAGGTGATCGTCACCAAGATCGGGTTCGACGGACATGACCGCGGCAGCCGCGTCATTGCGGCCTGCCTGCGCGATGCCGGGATGGAGGTGATCTATACGCCGCCGTGGCAGGAAATCGCCACCGTCGTGAAATTGGCAGTCGAGGAAGACGCCGACGTACTCGGCATTTCTTCTCTTGCCACCGATCACCTGATCGTCCCGAAGCTGATGGCGGCGCTGCGGGAGGCCGGCATGGCCGATGTGCAGGTGATCGTCGGCGGCATCGTACCGGCCAGGGACGAGACCATGCTGCTGCAGGCGGGCGTCGCCCGCGTTTTTCATCCGGGAACGGCGCTCGACGACGTCGTGAACGAAGTCACCGCACTGACCGCGAAACGCCGGTTGTTGCAGGAGGAATCGGTATGAGCGCAAGCGTCAGGCATGTCAAGAGCACTGATGTTTCGCCGCCAGCTGACGGCCAGCGGCGCTGGGAAAACGAGTTCGCCCGAGGTGTCCAAGGCGACGCCACGACACTCAACCGCTCCGGGATCGCGATCAAGCCGCTCTACACACCGGCCGACTGCGCCAGCGAGTCCTACGAATCATCACTCGGCTATCCCGGCCAGTACCCATTCACACGCGGCGTCTATTCGACGATGTATCGCGGCCGGAGCTGGTCGCAGCGGCAGCTAATCGGGCTGGGCACACCCGAGGACTACAACCGGCGGGTCAAGGAGATCCTGGAACTGGGCGCCTCGGCACTTTCCCTCATTCCCTGCAACTCGGTGTTCCGCGGCTACGACGCAGACGAAGTGCCATCCGAACTGCTCGGAACCTGCGGCACCGTCATCAATCACGTGCAGGACATGGAGACCGCGCTTGCCGGGGTGCCGGTCGAGCGCTTGTCGACAGCGATGAACGACCCCTCTCCTTTCACGCTGCTTGCATTCGAGCTTGCGGTGGCGAGGCGTCGCGGCGTGCCATGGACCAGCATCACGGGAACCTCCAACCAGAGCGATTGCATCTCGCACTTCGTAGCGAATCACATGTTCTTCCGCCTTGCATTGCAAGGTGCGCGTCGCGTCGTGGTCGACCACATCGCGTTCTGCAACGAGAAGGTGCCGGGTTGGAACCCGCTGTCCATCGTCGGGCAGCATATGCAGCAGGCAGGTGCAACGCCCGCCGAAGCGATGGCCTTCACGCTGTGCTCGGGCATCCAGTATGCCGAGGACTGCATCGCCGCCGGGATGGACCCGGACCAGTTCCTTCCGCGTTTCACCTTCTTCTTCGACATCTCGATCAGTCTGTTCGAGGAGGTTGCGAAATTCCGGGCCGGCCGACGCATCTGGGCCCGGCTGTGCCGGGAACGTTTCGGTGCGAAGGACCCGCGCTCCTGGCGCTTCAAGTTCCACGGTCAGACTTCCGGCGTCGACCTGACGCGTCAGCAACCGCTCAACAATATCGCTCGCGTCACCACGCAAGCGATCGCCGGCATCTTCGGTGGCCTGCAGTCGCTGCACACCGATTCGTACGACGAAGTGTTCTCGACACCGACCACGCAGGCGGCGCGCGTCGCGGTCGCGACCCAGAACATCCTGCGCGACGAGGCCAATCTGACCGAAGTGATCGATCCGCTCGGCGGTTCGTATTACGTCGAGTCGCTGACCGATGACATGGAGCGCAAGATCGACGAAATCATCTCGATGGTCGACCAGGCCGGCGGGATGTACCAGGCCGCCGAGAAGGGCATCATCCAGCGCATGATCGGCGACTCGGCGCTGGCCTTTCAGAAGAAGGTCGATGCCGGCGAGCAGACCATCGTCGGCGTCAACGCATATCAAATCGAGGAAGACCCGGCGTCGTACCCCAGCCTCGAGTACCCCGATCCCGTCAAGATGGCAGACCACCTCGCGCAACTGGCTGATTTCAAGAAGAACCGAGCCAACGCCGAAGTTGCGAAGGCACTGAGCGCACTGGCGAGGTCGACCGAATCGCGCCAGGCCAACGTCTTCGAACACGTCGTGGCCGCCGCAGAGGTCGGCGCCACGCACGGCGAGATCTGCGGCACGCTGCGCGAGCAGCTCGGTTTCGGCCAACCGCTCACCATGGTGTGAGCATGGTCGGCAGTGTCTTCATTCAAAAGGCACTGGCCGGCGACCGCCGGTCGATCGGCCAGGCGATCAGCGCCCTCGAGAACGGCAGCGAGTCGGCGAACGCAGTTCGTCAGGCGATTGCGGGATGTCAGGGGCGCGCCCATGTCATCGGTGTCACCGGGCCGCCGGGCGGCGGCAAATCGACACTGGTTTCGGCGCTGATACGCGGGCTTCGCGAACGGGGCAGAACCATTGCGGTGGCCGCGGTCGACCCGTCCAGCCCGTTCACTGGCGGCGCCGTGCTCGGGGATCGCATCCGGATGGGAGAGCACCAGGCCGACGAAGGGGTCTTCATCCGCTCGTTGGCATCGCGCGGCCACCCAGGCGGGCTGGCGGCAGCCACTGGCGACGTCATCGATCTGTTCGATGCAGCCGGCTTCGATGTCGTCATCGTCGAGACCGTGGGCGCCGGGCAATCCGAGGTGGAGATCACACGCCACGCGGACACCCGGATCGTCGTCTGTCCGCCTGGCCTCGGAGACGACGTGCAGGCCATCAAGGCCGGCTTGCTGGAAATCGCCGACATCTTCGTGGTGACCAAATCGGATCTTCCGGATGCCCGGAAAACAGAGTCGGAGCTGCTTGCGATGCTGACACTGCGCCGGGGCAGCAAGCCACTGCCGAAGGTGCAGAGGGTCTCGGCACCTTCGGGCGAAGGCATCGAGTTGCTGGTCGACTGGCTGGATGGGCGGACTCAGCGCGGCCTGCGCCACGCGGCGGGGGGTGCCAACGAGGCGTTGCGCCAGACCACTGACTGCATCGCCGCCGACAACTTCGCGGCGCTGCTCGGCATCGAGCTGGTCTCGGCCGCTCTCGGCAGCACCACGCTGCGCATGAAGGTCGAACGCAAGCACATCAATTTCAACGGCAAATGCCATGGCGGTGCGCTGTTCGCGCTGGGCGACATGGCGCTGGGCCTGGCCTGCAACTCGCACGGCCGGCTGGCGACGCTGGTCGACGGCCAGATGAGCATTTCGACGGCCGTGAACCAAGGCGATTGGCTGGTTGCCCACGCCCGCGAGGTGAGCCGCTCGAGAAAGATCGGCAGCTACCAGGTGCAGATCAGCCGGGAAAGCGACAACGCGCACATCGCGCTGCTGCACGGCACGGTCTACGTGCTCGACCAACCGGTTGCGGTAGTCAAGACAACAGCCCCGTAATGCGCAGCCGCGTCGTCGCGGGAACGTGCGAGCGGTTTGCACCGCGTCGCACGATCGCTTTCAAGTCGACCACGGCACTTCGAGAGCGCTGCCGTCGGGGAAAAAAGTCGGCACCGGTGTCGCACCGAACAGGCCGACGATCTCCAGGAGCTGGGTGCTGCTGTTGAAGATCTGGTGATCCCGGTGGTGGCGCGGCGCATCGACACCCAGCGCTTGGTGCTGGTCGGCGGCCCGGCCTATCTGCACGCACATGCAACACCACTGACACAGCAGGATCTGGCCGGGCACGACGAGGTCGTCTTCAGGATGCCGAGCCAAGTACTGGCCGACCACCGACTACCGCCGATGGTGATCAGCGCGGTCGTATCGAGCGGGTCGGTCTCACACGCAGCGCAAGATGCCGGATCAGCGTGCTCTTGCCGATGCCTGCTGCAGGGCAAAGTTTTTTTCTCGGTCTGCATCCGAGTGGTGGGTACAGGCGTAGTAAATGCAGGACCGGCCAAATCCGGCCCTGCAGTTCGCCGACGCGAGGCGTCGGTGGTGATGTTCGTTCAGGCAACAACAAGGATGCATGCCATGAAATATCTCCCTACGATTCCATCGTTGGCCGCCGCCACGCTCGTTTCGCTGGCTGCCTGGTCGCCGCACGCGATGGCTGGCCATACAAATATCTTGCTCGAAGCCGAACTCGACGGCCGCGAGGAAGTGTCGGCGACCGGCGACAAAAAGCCCGGGGACCGCAATGGACGCGGCAACGCCTATGTGTTCGGCATCGACGGTGACCCCATCACACTGTGTTACCTGATCAACGACCTCAAAAACGTCGACGAACTGGAACTAGCCCCTGGTAACGGCAGAGCCGCTCATATTCACAGAGGAGTACGCGGTGAAAACGGACCAGTGGTTGCGAACATGGCATGGCCCCAAGATGGCCAAGCTGCCGATTGCCTTACGGAAGGCGAGGCGGGAAAGTTCAACGGTCAAAGCGGCATCGTGCAAGAAATTCTGACAAATCCATCGCAGTTCTATATCAATGTGCACAACTCGCTCTACCCGGCCGGCGCAATCCGCGGTCAGCTGACAGACAGCGCGGGTCACAAGAACGGCAAAGACAAAAAGAAGTAACGTCTGGCTCGGCGGGCTGCGGCGGCAATGGGTGCGCCCCGCCGACGCGGTTCTCGGCCGTCTCTCCGGCGACGCTTGCGGGCGCTGACGACTCTCAGCTGTCGATATCGGGATGGCGCCGCAGCATGCGGCGCAGCACCGCTGGCCAGCCGATGGTGCGGCGCAGCCAGGGTTGCTGGCTCGCGGCTTGCGCCCAGGTGTTTTGCAATGCATCGGACGAGTGGGCATTGACCTGGCCGCTCATCGCGGTGGCGGCCACCTGGATCGCGCAGGCACGCTCCAGGTAATACATCCGGAAGTACGCATCACCCACGGTTTCGCCGATCGCCAATGTGCCGTGGTTGCGCAGGATCATTACCTCGTGCTCGCCCATGTCGGCCACCAGTCGGTCGCGCTCGTTGTCGTCTTGTGCGATGCCTTCGAAGTCGTGATAGGCCACGCCGCCATAGCTGGCGATCATCGAGGTCTGCGTCATCGGCATCAGCCCGCCCTCGGCGCAAGCGACCGCCTGACCGGCGATCGAGTGCAGGTGCATCACGCAATGCGCTTTCGGATGCCCCATGTGAATGGCCGAGTGGATCACGAATCCCGCCTTGTTGATGACGATCGGCACCTCGTCACCGATTGCCGCCGATGACTCGACCTTTCGATTCGACTGCGCCACGTCCGACACCGCGGCACGGTCGCCCAACACGTTGCCGGCGGTGTCGATCTTGACCAGTGACGAGGCGGTGACCTCGTCGAAGGTCAGGTTGAAGGGGTTGATCAGAAACTGGTTGTCGCTGCCAGGCACGCGCAGGCTCTGGTGCGTGAAGATCAGGTCGTCCCAGCCGGCATCGTGAAAGGCGCGGAATGCCGCCGCGAGTTCGACCCGCGCCAGCCATTCGGCTTCGGGCACCCGATCTTTGAGCGACGGCAAATTGAGGGCGCGGCAACGCGATTCGAGTGGAGTCATGACGGTCTGCTCTGCTGAGTAAAGGACCATGTTGGCCAATCGCCGGCGGCAAGTCAACCGGGCGGTGATGCGCCATGGCGACATCGGCCGAAACAGGTGCCCGAAGGCGCGGCTGACCCCCACCGGGCGCTTCAACCCCTTCAGGCTCAGGCTGTAATGCCCGTTCTCGTCGCGATTCGCGTTGTCGATCATCTGGCTGTTGACTATGACACTGCGATGCACCTGCGTGAACTCGGCGCCTTCGATGCGCGAGATCAATTCGCGCAAACTCAAGCGCACCAGTGCCTCACCTGTGGCCGTAACGACGTTGACATATTTGTCGGTCGCTTCGAAGCAGATCAGGTCGGCGACCGGAATCATTCGCACCGTTTGCCCTAGCCCGGCACGAATCACCTTGATGCGCTCGCGGTCCGCGCTGCCGAGCGGTGCGGAGATGGCTTGCATCCGTTCGATCACGCCGGCCATCGCGCCCTCGTCTGTTGCTGACAGGCGCGCGGCGAGCCGCTGTGCCAAGCGCTTTGCGGTGAGTTGCAGCCGCTGCGCTGAGACGTTTACCCATGCGCAAGGCCATGATCTCGAGGTAGGCACCGAGTTGCGAGAACTCCTCGCGCAGCGTAATCGAATCGGTACGCGAGGCAGCGAGCCGGTCGTGAGCGGTCGCTAGCGGTCGCTAGCGGTCGCCAACGGTCGGGGCTGCGGGGGAGACGTTTGGGAATCGCGGCTGAAGCCGCTCCTACAGAATACGGGTTGCCCTCGTACGACCCTTTGAAGCCCATGCCATCGGACACGCTCGATCAACCACTGCCGCTTGCCCGGCCGCATTCCCTCTGGGAGCTGTTCTGGGCGTTCACACTGCTGGCCTTGCAGGGTTTCGGTGGTGTGATGGCGATCACCCAGCGCGAGTTGGTCGAGCGCAAACGGTGGCTCAGCCCGGAGGGTTTTCTGGAAGACTGGTCGGTGGCCCAAGTGCTGCCCGGTCCGAACGTTGCCAATCTGGCGGTGATGCTCGGCGATCGCTACCTTGGCGCCCGGGGCGCATTCGCCGCGGTGGCCGGCTTGTTCGCGATCCCGTTCGTGCTGGTGGTGGCGCTGGCGATCGGCTTCGGCAGCATCCGCCACCTGCCGCAGGTGCAGGGCGCGATGCGCGGCATGGGCCTGGTGGTCGCCGCCCTGATCGTTTCCACCGCCCTCAAACTGGCACCGTCCTTGCGCTCGCATCCCGGGGGCCAGCCATTCTGCGTTCTGGTCGCCGCGGCCACCCTGGTCTGTGTCATTTGGCTCAAGTGGCCGCTGGTCTGGGTGCTGCTGTGCGTCGGCGGACTATCCTGTTTGTGGACCTACTACAGGCTCGGCCGTGCCGGGGCGAGCGCGTCATGAATCTGAGCTTGTCGGGGCTGGACTGGCTCAGTCTGTGGTTGCATTTTTCCATGCTGTCGTTGTTATCCGTTGGCGGCGGCATGAGCGTGATCCCGGGCATGCATCGCTTTCTGGTGGACGAACACGCCTGGCTCACCGACAGCCAGTTCGCGTCCTCGATCGCGCTCGGCCAGATTGCACCCGGCCCCAATGTCCTGTTCGTCTCGATGATGGGCTGGAACGTCGGCATCAACGCAGGCGGTGTCCATTGGGGGCTGCTCGGCGCCCTGCTCTGCCTGCTGGGCATCGTGCTGCCGAGCTCGCTGCTGACGCTGTTCGCGACGCGCTGGGCGCATCGCAATCAGCGCAATGCGGGCGTGCGCGCCTTCAAGCAGGGCATGACACCGCTGGTCGTGGCGTTGCTGGCGTCGACCGCCTGGCTGCTGATCGCCCCTCAGGTTCAGGCGGGTTCTTCATGGACCTATTGGCTGTTCGGGGCGCTGGCCTTGGTCGTTTTATGGAAGACCAGGCTGCACCTTCTGATGGTGTTGCTGGCTGGTGCCTTGCTAGGGGCCTTCGGCTGGATCTGACTCGTGAGGCGATCGATCCGAGGCGTCTGGGAACTTCAGTCTAACGGAGGTCTCAACACTGCACCGCCCACACCGTTTCACCGGCGACTCCAAAGAACCGTCGTCCGACCGCCGCCTCGACCAACCAGCCGCCGGTAAATTCACCGAAGGCGGGCAAGATCATCCGCAGCGGCGTGTCGTCGACGACGAAACACGGCATCCGCAGGCTGTCACGGCCGCGGCCATGCAGCTTGATGGCCGGATGCAGATGACCCGCCAACACGGCATGGGTCGGATGGCTCCGGGGATGGTGGCAAGCAGCGAATGGGCCGATCAGATGGGGTTCATCGACCACGTCGAAACCCAACGACTTCGGCGGGTCACCGGCGCGGCTGTCGTGGTTGCCGCGCACCAGCGTGCATACCAGCTCGGAGTTTCGCTCGCGCCACGATTCGACAGCCGCCAACAGCCTCGGCGTGCGCGCCTGGGCGGCATGCAGGAAGTCGCCGAGGAAGACCATCTGCAACGGCGAAAACGCCTCGATCAGGTTATCGATACGGTCGAGATTTTCCTGCGTGCTGCCTGCGGGAACAGGCTGGCCCAGTGCGCGGTAGGTCGCTGCCTTGCCCAGATGAAGGTCGGCGATGAACAAGGTGCGGGCCGCAGCCCACCAGACGGCTCGCTCGGGCAGCAGCGCGAGCCGCTCACCGGCAAAGTCGAGCACACAGGTTCGCAGGAACAACGGCATGACGCCCAGTTTCCCAGAAGTGTCGATGCGTTCTGCTTGCGGTGTCGGCATGATCGATGCGGCCGTCACAGCGGTGGCAATGGCCGCGATGGCTTGCGCTTGCGTTTGTTTTTGCTTTTGGGCGAGGGTGCGCCATCACCGGCCTGGCCGAACACAAGCGTATCGCGGACCTGCGCACTGTCGCCCGCGTGAATTGCGCCACCGGCCGCTGATTCCAGCTGCTTCACCATCCGCGCGATCCGGTCGGCGACCGATTCATTCGAAAGCTTCTCGCGAAAGCGTTCGACCATCAGCGGAAACGCGAACGGCGTCGGGCGCTCGAGCTGCTGGATCACGAGCCGTTGCGATGCCATGCGCGCCAGGCTGGCCCCGAGCCGGCCGATTTCGAGCTCCTGCGCCAGCAGCTCTTCTTCGGCCTGCGCGAGCAGGCGGTTCGCCGGATCGTATTTGCGAAAGACTTCGTAGAAAAGTGAAGAAGAGGCTTGCAATTGCTTGCCACTGCGTTTCTCGCCCGGGTAGCTCTGGAAAATCAGGCCCGCAACCCGCGCGATCTCGCGAAAGCGCCGGCGCGCCAGTTCGCTGGCATTCAGCGATGCCAGCACGTCAGGCAACAGGTGTTCTTCGCTCACCGCCAAAAGCGTGGGCAACAGCGTCGGCCAATCGACCTCGAGTGCGCTCAGCAATTCGAATCCGTAATCGTTGACGGCGATCGAAAATGTCCGCGGTTGATGTTGCGCCACTCGCCACGCGAACAAACTGGCAAGGCCCAGGTGCACGTGTCGGCCTGCGAACGGAAACAGAAACAGGTGCCAGCCTTCGCGTGTTTTCAACACCTCGGCCAACAGCGTGCCGGGCAGCGGCAGCGCCGACCATTTCTGCTGGATTTCTAGCAGGGGCCGCAGCGATTTCAGTTCGGGCGATTCGTAGCTGCCCTTGCCGGCCAGGCCCAATTGCTCGACAACGGCATCGGCCAGTGTGGTCGACAGCGGCATGCGTCCGCCATTCCAGCGCGGTACGGCCGGTCGTCGGCCGGTCGCGCGATGCACCCAGGCCGTCATCTCGTTGATTCGCACCAACTCCAGCAACCGGCCGCCGAACATGAAGCAGTCGCCGGGTTTCAGACGCGCCGCAAAACTTTCCTCGACGCTGCCGATCCTTGCGCCACCGACATATTGCACCGTCATGCTGGCGTCGCTGACGATGGTGCCGATGTTGGCCCGATGGCGGCGCGCCAGGCGCGCATCCGGGACGCGCCAGACTCCGTTTTCATCCGGCACGGTTCTGCGATAGTCCGGATAGGCAAGCAGCGACGGACCGCCTTGCGAAACAAAGTCCAGGCACCATTGCCAGCCCTCGCGAGACAGCTGCGCATAGGCCTTGGTGGAGCGCACTTCGTCATACAGCGCATCGGGCGTGAAGCCACCGCCCAGCGCCAAGGTCACCAGGTGCTGCACCAGTACGTCGAGCGGCTGCTCAGGGGAACTGCGCGACTCGATGTGCCCGGCCGCGATCGCATCGCGGGCCGCCGCTCCTTCGACGATCTCGATGCTGTGCGTGGGCACCAGCGTGATCCGCGATGCCCTGCCCGGTGCGTGGCCGGATCGGCCGGCACGCTGCAGCAAACGGGCCACGCCCTTCGGTGAGCCGATCTGCAAGACACGTTCGACCGGCAGAAAGTCGACTCCAAGGTCCAGACTCGACGTGCACACCACGGCCAGCAGCGTGCCGCTCTTCAAACCGCCTTCGACCCATTCACGTACCGCGCGGTCGAGCGAGCCGTGATGAAGTGCGATCCTGCCCGCCCAGTCGGGGCGCGCCTCCAACATGGCGTGATACCAGATTTCCGATTGCGAGCGGGTGTTGGTAAACACCAGCGTCGTGCCGCTGCGCGCAATTTCGTCGATGACCTGCGGCAGCATGGTGAGGCCGAGGTGGCCGGCCCACGGGAAACGCTGAGCAACCGCCGGCAGCAGCGAGTCGATGACAAGCCGGCGCGGCAGCTTGCCCTGGACCAGCAGGCCGTTCTCGTGCCCAAGCAAGGTGTGCATCGCCTCGTGCAGGTTGCCCAGCGTGGCCGACATTCCCCACACGCCGATGTCGGCGTTCCAGCGGCGCAGACGGGCCAGCGCCAGTTGCACCTGCACGCCGCGCTTGTTGCCGAGCATCTCGTGCCACTCGTCGACGACCACCAGCCGCAACGTGCCCAGCACCTGGCTGGCATCGGCACGCGCCAACAGCAGCGACAGGCTTTCCGGTGTCGTGACCAGCACAGTCGGCAGGCGCTTGTTCTGTGCACTGCGCTCGGCCGCCCCGGTATCGCCGCTGCGGGCGCCGGCGCTCCAGTGCTGAACCTCGGCGAGACCGTCGAAAGCAGCCTGCAGCGCACGCAGCGTGTCGGCCGCCAGCGCACGCATCGGCGTCAGCCACAGCACCGTCAGCGGTGGCGCAGCGGCATTGCGCGCCGGTTCGACATCGGCAAAGGCCTGCAAGGCGCCGAGCCAGACGGCGTAGGTCTTGCCCGCGCCGGTGGTTGCGTGCAACAGCCCGGATCGTCCCTGCGCTATCGCCTTCCAGACTTCGCGCTGAAACGCGAACGGCTTCCAGCCGCGCGATGCAAACCAGCCTTGAAACGCCCGCTTCATGGCGGAGAACGGCCGGCAGGTAGCGGCGGTGTGTTGGCAAGCCGAAGATCGTCCAGCCAATCCGCATAGCCATGTTCGCGTTGCCCGGCCGGCGCGCGCAGCAGCGCAGAGGGGTGCAGCGTCACCCGCACCGGCGTGCCGTCGGCGCGATGTTGCCACTGACCGCGCTCGCGCAGCACCGCAAGCGCGCGCCCAAGCACCGCACGTCCGGCGGTCGCACCGAGTGCGACGATCGCCTGCGGCCGCACCAGAGCAATCTCGCGCTCCAGCCAGTCCAGACAAGCCGCCGCCTCGCGTTGCCCCGGCGTCTTGTGGATGCGTCGCTTGCCCCGCAACTCGAACTTGAAGCGTTTGACGGCGTTTGTGACGTAGGTTTGGTTGGGTTCGATGCCCAGGTCTTCGAGTGCCTTCGCGAACAGCTGTCCCGCCGGGCCGACGAAGGGCTGACCGCGCAGGTCTTCCTGATCGCCGGGCTGCTCGCCGACGAACATCA